>MNUO01000033.1 GCA_001871015.1 Candidatus Desantisbacteria bacterium CG1_02_38_46 | reverse complement strand
GTAAAACTTTATAATCGTCTCCTAACCAGTGAAGAAATAAAGGCAAGTTATGATGCGCGGGCAAATGTTTATTTCACTGCTTCTAATTTAAAATTTGTCTCTTCTCCTTTTACAATAATGCGAAATGATGTCTCTCCAAAAATCACAGTAATTGCTTGTGGCAGTGCTGGTGATGCTGATGCTACTTTTAATAACACTATCACTATTACCTCATCTTCTACAGAAGGCCAGTTCTCTTCTGATGGAGCAAATTGGTCTACTTCAAACGATAGTTCAATTACATTTGTTTCAGGAGTAGGTAATTTCTATTATAAGGATACTAATATCGGTACTCCAACAATTACTGTTTCCCGCACTGGTTTAGTAAGTGATATCCAGCAAGAAACAATTACTGAAAATCCAAATGCAATTAAACTGGCAATAGTCACTCCTTCACGTAATATTAATGCCGGTGATATTTCTGATTCTATATGTGTTCAGGCATGGACAATAAATAATATTAAGGCTTCCTCATATAATGGCACCTGCACATTCTCTACTACTTCTGGTGCTGGAAGATTTTGCGTAACACAAACTGGTGAAACCTGGACATCTTCCATTATTCTTAATATGATAACCGGAGAAACTTATGTTTACTACAAAGATACAAGGGCAGGTTCTCCTGTAATTACAGTAACTTCAGGAACATTAGAGAATACTTCCCAGGTTCAATCAGTCAGTCCTCTTTCCTTCAACAACACTTCTTCATATATCACTTTCACTCCTTACACCATCAAAGCAGATGGCACTTCCCTTTGCACGGCTGTAGTTACTATCTGTGATACTTATGGAAATCCTTTACCAGGTAAAACGGTATCCTTATCCACTCCTCGTGGAACAAAGGATGAAATTACCAAACTTCTTCCTGAAGATGGAGTTACCAATACTAATGGGCAGTGTAGTTTTACTATTTCCTCTTCTTATTCTGGTCAGGATACAATTACTGCTGTTGTTTCTGGATATCCTGGCAATACCATTAGCCGTGGTGTAAACAAAGAGGGAGCAGTAGGAATCTGGCATTTTGATGATGGTAATTCTATTACTCTGGATGCTTCTGGATATAATAATACGGGAACTCTTACCAATGGTCCTGTTTATCTCTCTGGTAAATACGGTAAAGCACTTCAATTTGATGGAGTAGATGATTATATTGATTGTGGAAATAACCAAAGTTTAAATTGCACATCCCAAATTACAATTGAGGCCTGGGTAAAAAGAGTAGACCCTGACCATAATGATTACATTCTCTGCAAAAACAACGCCTATATGTTTGAATTTCAAGAAAGTGGCTCTACTTATTACTTTCGTTTCCGTGTTTATGATGGCGGATGGAAATTTGCATGGTCAAACAACATTAATAGCATCTCACAAACAGAATGGAATCATTATGCGGTTAGATTTAAACGACCTAATGTCTATTTCTATGTTAATGGCAAGCCCTGGGGAACCCCAACCCTTGATAATACCCCAGCATTATCATCAGATAGTGTTACTATTGGCGCATTAAAGACTGCTTCTACTATTTATTCTTCAAAAGGAAGTATTGATGAAGTAAAACTTTATAATCGTCTCCTAACCAGTGAAGAAATAAAGGCAAGTTATGATGCGCGGGCAAATGTTTATTTCACCAGTTATAAACTAAATTTCACTCCTTCTCCATTTAAAGCGAAAGCAGGAACTTCTATTCCTTTAATGGTTACATTTGGGGGTGCAGCAGGAGTGGATAATTCCTTTAACGATACAGCTTTATTAGAATCTTCTTCTGACAGTGGACAATTCTCTGCAAATGGTTCTTCCTGGAATGGAACTAATACAATGATAGTTAAATTAGTAAGTGGAGAAACACAAGTTTATTACAAAGATTTAAAATTAGGAACACCAACTCTTACTGTTTCCCGTGGCAGTGAATATGAATCATCCAGTCAAATTGAAACAATCACTGCTGGGAGGATTGAATTTATCTCTCCTCAATTTACAATTCATTCTAATGAAACAGTTTCTATCAGAATCATTGCTTCTGATTATGCTGGAAATACTGATACTAACTGGTCTGAAACAGTCCAATTTTCTTCTAATTCTTCAAGATGTAAATTTTCTGCTACAGATGGAGATTACAATGATACAACTATTGTTTTAAGGATGGTTCAGGGAGAAACCTCTTGCTATCTAAAGAATACAAGGGGTGGTATCTGGACAATTACTGCCAAATCCTATGATTACACCTGGACAATAGATAAAGATACTCCTGTTACTGGAGCCCAGGCAAATACAATTACCCAGCCAATAATTTCTGTTACTAAATACCATCAGAAAAAAAATATTACCTACAACACATCTTCTATTCCTGTTACTACAGGCGAAACAATCTCTTATAAACTATCTATCACTAACCTTGGTAGTGAAACAGCAACAAACCTTATCATCACTGACACCTATGTTTTTGATACTTCTGTAAATAATGCTATTTCCCTTAATGATTGGGATACAACAAGTTGGTTCAGCTCGGGAGATTCCTATACTTATACTATTGATCCTCAAGGAATTGATTGGCAACCTTGGGGTTCAGAACCTCCGTCATTACCAGCAAATAATATTAAAGGACTAAGATGGAAAATTAATCTTTTGGGAATATATGAAGAAAACAAAACAAAAAATATTTATTTTGAAATAAAGAAGTAGAAAACAAAGGGTGTTTTTACACCCCTAAAATCTGATATTACTCTAACATTAAAAAAAGGAGGGCAAAATGCTTTATTTATTACCACAAGTAAAAAAAATGGAGGAGAAGGGAGGAATTTTTGTCTTAGATCCTTCTTGTATTTACTGGCGAGAAGAAAATGAGGAAATGCTTTTAATTGCTGTAGAAAAATTAAAAGAAGTATTGTCCGCAGGATGGAGATATGCAAGAATTTCTAAGAATGAAAAAATAGAAAAAGGAATAGAAATTAAATGGAATTCCTTAAAAATAAAAGGAGATGAAGAATATCTTTTAGATATTTCAAAAGAAAGAATTTCAATTGAAGCAAAAACAATTAAGGGTGCATATTATGGCATACAGACCCTTATTCAGATTATTGAACAAAAAGGATATATAATTCCCTGTTTAAAAATAAATGATTATCCTACTTATAAAGTAAGGGGTATTCATTATGATATTTCCCAACCGGCAATGGTACCAAAATTAAAAGAATTATATACTCTTATTGACCTTATTAGCCATTTTAAAATTAACCATTTACAGTTATATATGGAACATACTTTTTCCTATCGCAATCACCCTTTAATTGGTTATAACGCCAGCCCTTTAACTGCTGAAGATATTCTTAAGCTTGATTCTTATGCAAAAGCGCGTGGGGTAGAGCTTGTTCCGGCAATCCCTTCCTTGGGTCATATGTCCGATATCCTTTGTCATTATCCTTATCTTAGTGAAGATTTAGGGAAAGGTGAGTATAAAGATAAAAGTATTTTTAATCCTCATCCCCGTGAGCGGGGATGGCTTGAATGGTTATTCGGGAAAGGAGGATTAGAACAGGCTTGGACAATTTCACCCTCACATCCACAGGCATATTCTTTTATTGAAAGTTTATATAGTGAAATTCTTCCTCTATTTTCTTCAAATTTATTCAATGTCTGTTGTGATGAAGCTGTGGATTTAGGAAAAGGACAAACTTATAATCTTGTTCAAGAAAAAGGAGAAGGTAGGGTTCGTTTTGAGCATCTTTTAAAATTAAGAGAAATTGCTAAGAAATACGGTAAAAGAATTATGGCTTGGGCAGATATTTTTTTACCTTATCATCATTCTAAACAATTTTATAAAGAGTTTCTTTCCAAGATTCCCAAAGATATAATTTTATTAAACTGGGATTATTCAAGAGAAGGTTCTCGTTTTAAATATAATAAAGAACTAAAAGAGGCAGGTTTAGAATATTATGTCTGTCCTTCTACTTGGTCATGGGGAACTTTCTTTCCTTTTACCCAACTTTCTTTTGATAATATACTTGGATTTGCCCGTTCGGGATTAGAAAATAAAGCAAGTGGTTTTCTTAATACCCAATGGGCGGATGGAGCAGTAAGTTTCTTTGAAAATTCCTGGTATGGAATTCTTTGTGGAGCAGATATTTCCTGGAATACCGAATATGAAGGAAAAGAACTTCCTGAGCGTTTTTCTGTTTGTTTCTTTAAAGATAAAAGCGAAGAAGTTGGAAAAGCAACCGTTCTTTTAGGGGAAACTGCAGAAACGATGAATAAATGGGGAGTTCTTCCCGCGAGATTATTTTTTTCTTCCCTCGAAGAAATTAAAGATATTTACAAAATAAAAATTGAAGAAGCAGAAAAAGTGATTGAAAATTGTAAAGAAAGTTTAAATATTGTTAAGAAAGTAAAAATTAAGGAGAACTATAAAAAAGAAGTTTTAAAATATTATGAGTTTGCCTCACAAATTCAAATTCATCTTGCAAAAAAGGTTCTTTTTTTAATAAAAAATAAACTCAATAAAGAAAATATTTCTTTGTTGTTAAAAGAAGTGATTGATTTGCGTCAAAGATTTGAAGAATTGTGGTTAGAGAAATATAAAAAGGGTGAGTTAGATACAATGGTTTTGCCCGCATTTGACCATATTATTAACTACTACAAAACTCGGAAGAACCAAATTTAAAGAAAAAGGAGGGTGTAAAGATGAAAAGGTTAATGGTAAGTATTTTTTGTTGGGGGATTTTTCTAACGGTGTTGGTGGAACCTGCTGGAGCAAGACCAAAAATTTTACTGCTCTCACATTTTAATGAAGGTTTAGATGCCGATATATCTACCGGAGATAAAACCAGCGGTGGTAGAGACGCACAGATTACCAGTGGTGGTAGAGGTTATCCTTTTAAGAACAGTCTACCTTTACCAGAAGCCTTAGATTTAACTGCAGAGAGTGGCAATTTCTGCGCCAATCTGAGCTATGCTTTAAAAAATAATATTGACTTAGAGCAGGGGACAGTAGGTTTCTGGGTAAAGTTTAAAAGAGAGATTGCTCAGATGTTCAAAGGAACACGTGTGCTCTTTGGAATGTGGATTGGACCACCGGGAGAGCAAGGGTACCCCAAATATCACTTCTGGGCATATAAAGTGGCGGACAGTACAGAGATTAGGGCTCATTTCTCCGATGAATACCAATCGAGCAACTGGGTCTGTAAGGGAGATATTTCTCACTGGAAGGCTAATGAATGGCATCACATATTTATAACATGGGATGCGGTTAGTGAAAAAAAGAGGATAAAACTATATCTGGATGGAGAATATGTTGCAGAATGTGGACCGTATTATCCATTATCCACTCCGCCGGAAAGATTTGGATTAGGCCATCCTTGGATTGGATATAGGTCAGAAGCATATTTTGATGAATTTGTCATATATGATACTCCTTTGACCGATGAAGAAGTAGAAGAAGATTATAAGTGGATGGTTAAAGGAAATGAACTACCTTATGGAATAACTAAAAAAGCAGTTGTCCAGAAAGTTTCTGAGACAAAAGAGGTTAAAAAAGAAGCAGTGCAGGAAAAACCTGTCTTTGAAGAACAAAAAAAGGAAATAAAAAAAGCAAAGGCTTTGTATATAGATAAACCCCTACAAATTGATGGTCAACTTGATGAAGAAGCCTGGTCAGTTGCATCTCCAATTACACCTTTTCTATTGAAAGATGGAAAAGAACCTGAAGCATCTTCTAAAGCCTATTTGCTTTATAACCGCAGTTATCTATATGTAGGTTTCCGCTTTGAAGAACCACATATGGACAAACTCCATTGTTCATACACGCAAAGAGACCACAACACTTGGAACGATGATTGTATTGAGGTTTTTCTTGATACAAAAGAGTCTCCACAGACAAAGTTCCACTTCATTTTAAATGCAGCTAATGGTATTTATGATGCCCGCATCACTGACAAAACTTACAATGCCAATACTAAATCAGCAATTTATAAAGGCAAAAATTTCTGGAGTGGGGAATTAGCCGTTCCTTTTAATGATTTAGGAAGTCTACCCTTATTAGGTGGAGAATGGGGAATAAACATCGCCAGAGAAAGATACGCAGGGACAAAGGAAAACAGCTGCTGGATTGGTGGTGCTGCTTATTTTAATCCAGCAGAAATGCCTGGGGTATTGTTGTTTGGTGAAGGCGCTACATCCAATAAAATTACCTTAGTGAAAGTTGTTAATCCTGGTCAATTGTTCTTTGGATATAATATTTTCACTGCCCAGATAACTAACAAAACAACTGATTTACTTTCCTTATGCTCCAGAATAGAGGTTACTTCAAATAAAGGTTTGAGTCTGCGTAAATCTGAGCAGGATTTTACAATCAGACCAGACCAGGTGCACTCTCTTAATCTACCCTATACGCTTCTCTCAGATGAAGATGCTAATGTGATTTTCTCCATTGTTCAAACCGATAATAAGAATGTAGTGTTTATAGGAAAATATCAGATAAAAGATATACCTTTTTTTAGATTCTCCAGTTCTCAATTGAAAAAATTAATCCCTTCCTATCAACGGATTAACGAAACCCTTTCCCCAGCTCATTTTATTTCTAAAGAAATGAGGTCTGTATTAGAAAAAACAGAAACTCAGATTTCCCTTTTTGATAATGAGGTATCATCTTGTATCAAGGAGAGAAAAAATATTTCGACGCAGTCCTGGCTTTCCTTAAAAGAAGGACTTGAAGAGTTTGATAACTGGGAGAAAAACCATCGCATTATGTACTGGGAAAGAGGACCGTGGCTTAAGGTTCAGCCTGCTGATTTACCTACTAAAGTAACACGAACAACCGAAATAAGGGCTCAATTAGCAAAGGGAGAGTTAGAGTCAGCATCTTTTATGATTACCAACCTATTGTGTCTGGAAGGTTTGAATATTCGGATTATGCCTGGGGACCTGAAGGATAGTTCAGGTAAAGTTTTTTCAAAAGATAGAATTCGTATCCGAGAGGTAGTCTTGGTCTCGACAATGTCAAAGGAGTTAGTAGCAAATCCTTTGGTAGGTAATGAGGCTAATATTTTCTTTATTCCTGCCGGTGAATCAAAGCAGATATGGATTACCATAGATGCGCGTGGAGCAGAGGCCGGGGATTATAGCGGTGAGATTACGATTAAACCTCTGAATTTAATCTCAGGTGAGATAGACTCCTTGATTAAATTACCCCTTCAGGTTAAGATATGGGATTTTGAATTGCCACCTACCGGTAAAAATCCACTTAATGTCTTTATCTGGACTGGAGGAGACCTACCTGAACCTGACCGCCTGACTGTGGTAAAAGACCTGGATGAACACCGGGTTAATGTAGTTCCGCTTTCAAAAAACAGAAGTGGATGGATGAGAGGTTTAGAGGATCAAACAAAACGCACAGAGCCTACAATGCAGTGGTGGCAGAAAGGCATCTGGGACTGGAAGGTTAAAGTCGATTATAATTATAATTTTGATGACCCCTTCATCAAAGAAGCAAAAAGCCGCGGTCTTAAACTTCTGATGGGGTTTGTTACACCAAAGACACCTCAATTTATTTCTGGACTGGTTCAAAATCTTAAAGAACTGGGGTTCAGTCATGATGAACTCTATGTTCACGCTGGACCGGATGAGTTTCAGGAAAAAGATGTTCCGATGATGATTGAGCGTGGTAAGATCTATCGCCAACTTGACCCAAATGTTAAATATGGGCCGACTGTGACTACGTATGGACCACGAGCGCCCGGTGCGGAGTCAATCAAGCGTTTAACACCTTATATGGATTTCTGGATGGTTCATATGGGACAATTTTACCCCCAAACTGAACAATCCAAGGAAAAACTTCGTTTCTTTCAAGATACTGGTCTTAAGGTCTGGGTTTATAGCTGCTCAATCTGGATGAATACATTATCCCTGATAGATTACTACCGGCTAAACCCCTGGAAGGTCTGGAAGTTAGGTCTTGATGGCACTGGCTTCTGGACATATCACACCTGGCAAGGAGATTCCTGGGATCCTTTTGATAAGGAAAGATATACAAGATATGGAGATAATGGAATGGTATATGAGGGAGGACGAAACGACGTGGTTTCCAGCAAGCATTGGGAGGCTTTTCGGGAAGGAGTTGAGGACTATTGCTATCTCTATCTTCTCAAGCAGGCAATAGAAAAAGCTGATAAACGCGGTAAGGATACAAAAGAGTTTAAGCAACTTCTTAGCAACTCTGTTGATGATGTGCTTAACAATCCCAATCTGGCTATCCTTGAAAACTACAGGGTAAAAATTGCCGCCGCAATTATTGGGTTAGAAAAAAAATAAAATGATTTTGTTATCTAATGAAAAGTTTAAATTAGAAGATGAATAAAATAAAAGAGGAAGTGGAACAATATAGGAATATTGCGCTAAATATTTTAAAACCTACTAAACTTGAGTTAGAACAGGGTTTTGAATTACACAGGAATTCAATAGTTATTGATGCTTATGGCTTTGCTCCAAGAGCAAATATAAATATTAGAGAAATTCAAAAAATGATTAAGGCAGGTGGTTCTTATAGCGAAATAAAAGATTTGAAAGAGAAAATAATAATGACAGGGGTAGTTAAAAATAGGGAAGAAAAAGAAAAATTCAGATATATATTTGATACATCCGGGGTAACATGTATTTTCCAGAATGCAGGGGAGGAACATTCATCTCCACTTAGAATGTTAAAAAGATTAGCCCATTATACTTATGTATGTGACAAAATGGGAGACTTTCTTAAAAATGCACTTACTCCAGAGGATATTCTGGAAGCAAAAAAAAGTAGTAAACACTGTTTATACTTTTCCTGTAATGGTGTCCCTCTTTTACAACAATGGCAGTCCACAGAAGAAGAATTAAGTTTTATTGAAATATTTTATGAACTTGGATGCAGGATGATGCACCTTACATATAATAGGCGGAATATGATTGGGGATGGTTGTGGAGAATTATCTGATGCTGGCTTAAGTGATTTCGGTAAGATGGTGGTAAAGCAAATGAATAGAGTTGGGGTGATTGTGGATGTTGCACATTCAGGCTGGCAAACTAGCATTGATGCAGCAAAAATATCTTCAAAACCTATAGTTGCAAGTCATTCTGGTTGTTTTTCTATAACGAAACATTACAGGAATAAAACTGATAAAGTGATAAAATCTATCACCGACACTGGAGGCTATATTGGGATTTGTTGCATTCCTAAATTCTTGGGTGGGGAAGGTAATATAAACAGTTTTCTTGACCACATTGATTATGTTGTAAAAAAATTTGGTGCTGATTATGTAGCAATTGGAACTGATGTAGCACCTCCAGGCGAAGATGGAGAAAAGAAATCTCTCAGGTTGCCACCCTCCAGAATCCCATGGGAAAGTTTATGGCCCCCTGCAGAAACAGATTTCCTCAAAAATGTGGAAAAAAGTTTAATGTGGACAAACTGGCCATTATTTACAGTAGGACTTTGTAAAAGAGGATATTCAGACAAAGATATAAAGAAGATAATAGGAGGAAATGTAATGCGGGTGGCAAAGACAGTATTAAATAAATGAAAGAATATGGATAGAAAAGGAGATTTATGTCACAAAAAGTAAGACCTATTGCTGGGGATGCCAGATGGTTTGAAGAGGCAAGGTTTGGAATATTCATTCATTGGGGGCTATACTCTATACTTGCTCGTGGAGAGTGGGTAAGGTATACAGAAAAGATCCCTAAACAAGAATATGCATTGCTGGCAAATAAATTTAAACCAGAGAAATTTAACATTGAAAACTGGGTTAAACTGGCAAAAGAATCTGGAATGAAATATATGGTTTTAACCACTAAACACCACGATGGTTTTTGCCTTTTTGATAGTAAGGTTTCTAACTTTACCTCAGTCAAAACTGCGGCTAAAAGGGATTTTGTGGCTGAATATATTAGAGCTTGTAGAAAGTATAAAATGAAAGTTGGGCTTTATTTTTCTCTTGCAGATTTGAATTGCCCGGCATATCTCAACGGTCCCTGTAAAAATCCTAAAGAATGGAAAAGATTCATTGCTTATGTTCACAATCAGGTAAGAGAACTGCTAACCAATTATGGTAAAATTGATATTCTCTGGTATGATGGTGGGTGGGTTTTAAGCTCGTGGGGTAATTTTTCTTCTGCAGAAATCTGGCAGTCAAGAAAACTCTACTACAATATAGTGAAGAAATTACAACCCCACATTTTGATTAATTCTCGCTCTGGAATCCCAGGAGATTTTGATACTCCGGAACAACGGATTGTGCCGTCTACCTCCGGGAGACTATGGGAAACCTGTATGACAATGAATGATCACTGGGGATATCATGCAGGAGATAAAAACTGGAAATCCACAAAACAACTAATTATAAATTTAGTTCGTTGCGTTTCTACTGGAGGCAATTTTCTTCTTAATGTTGGTCCTAAGGCCGATGGCACTATTCCCGCCACTTCTATTAAACGTCTTAAAGAAATTGGCAATTGGATGAAAAAGAATAGAGAGTCCATTTATGGAATAAAAGGTTCTTCTTTTTATAGTTTTTATAGAGATGTATCGTTTGGTTGGTCACCTCGTGTCACAACAAAAGGAAATATAGCTTATCTTCATGTATTCTATTGGTTGGGAAGAGAACTTTGTATCTCTAGGTTCAAGAATAAAGTAAAATCAGCTAATTTTTTAGCTAGTGGTAAAAAGGTTGAGGTTACTCAAAAAAACGATAGGTTATTTATAAAGAATCTACCCGATAAAGAACCTGACCCCTATGATACAGTGATTGCGCTAAAGTTGGAAGAAGAATTAAAATGAAGGTTACTCCCAAGGAAAGATTTGCTCTAGTAATTAATAATAAGGAAGCGGATAGACCGATAGTTGATTTACAGACAGTAGATGAAATTAGAAAAGGTTTAAAATACCACTTTCAAATTGATAGTGATGATAAACTTCTCATTCTTTTCCATGTTGATGTGCGCAGCGTCCCACCAGATTATATAGGTTCTCCCCTAAAGAAATTTCCTGATGGAAGTGTAGAAAGTGTATTTGGCTATAGGTCTAAAGAAATAATAACTTCTTTTGGAAAGTCTTTTCAACAAGTTTATCATCCTCTGGCAGAAGTAAATACAATAGATGATTTTCGTAAAAAATACTCCTTTCCTCCCTATGAATACTATGATTTTGAAGGTATAAAAGAAAAAGCAAACAAATATAGCAATTATGTTCTTGATGCCGGGTGGATGAGTATATGGTACCTATATTTTTACTTAAGGGGAATGGAGCAATCTTTAATAGATATGCTCTTAAATAAGGAATTTTTCCATTATGTGATGAGGTCTATTTCCGAATATTGGAAAGGGTATATGAAAAGAGTTTTAGAAAGTGCGGAAGGATCCATAGATTATGTAATGACCTATGAGGATTTTGGAACCACAGAGGGATTACTTGTTTCTTTAGATAATATTAGGAATGATATTCTCATTTATTACAAAGACTTTGCTCAATTTGTTTATAATTATGGAGCTAAGTTTGCTTTCCATTCCTGCGGTTCAATATATCCAGTAATTCCTGATCTTATAAATTTGGGGGTTTCTATTTTAGATCCCATTCAAGTTTCAGCGAAAGGGATGGAAATTAAATTCTTAAAAGAAAGATATGGAGATAAACTAACTTTCAGAGGAGGAATTGATACTACAAAACTTTTACCTCGAGGAAGTAGAGAGGAAGTGAAGGCGAAGGTAAAAAATACAGTTGATGTGTTATGGAAGAATGGAGGATATATCTTCTGTTCCTCAAATGCTATTAATGCTGACACTCCGATAGAGAATGTTCTATCTATGTATGAAGTAGTATTAGGAGATAAATTCTGGAAAAAATAATGGAGAAATGAGAAAAAGAGTATATAACCCACCTTTCTTGGAAGTTTGTTGCTGCCTGTAACACCAGCCCTCTGGACTATATTTCTGAAGAAAATTATCTTACGATGGTTAAAACTATTAAAACATATGGAGTATAAATGAGTTATCAAAGTGGATGGAAAGCAATAAATTTGGAATTTACCGATAGAGTTCCAAGGACAGAATATTCTGTTGAAACTTACCATTGGCCATTGGTTCAGAAAGTCACCGGAATTGACACCTCTATAGAGGCAAACAGAGAAAAAGCGAAAATAGAATTTGTAAAGAAATGGGACTATGCTTTTAAGTGGATGGCCCCCAGCGGAGTAAGGGATATGCGTAATAGCGGAGGAAGAATCACAAAAATGGGACACGCTACCTATAATATTGATGGAATGGATTTTGATAAAGATATAAGCTGTCCCTTTAAAACAATAGAGGAAGTTTGTGACTTCGATCCTTATAAGGAATATGGAGAGAAAAATCAGGAAGAGTTGGTTAAGGAACTTAACCGCCGTTATCATGAACAAGAGGATTATTGGAAAGGTGTAACCTTAACAATGGGTGGAGTATCTGGAATTTTTACTTCATTGATTGAGATTTTTGGCTGGGAGATGTTGCTTATGGCAATCGGTAAAGACTCCAAGAAGTTTGATAAGGTTATTGAAGGTTATTATCAGTGGATCAAACAATACTTTGACGCTTGGGCAAAGACAAATTGCAAAGCATTTATGGTTCATGATGATATCTGCTGGACTTCAGGACCAGCAGCTCATCCAGACTGGTATAGAAAATATATCTTTCCCCGGAATAAGAAATTGTGGGAACCTATACTTTCTGCTGGGAAAAAACTAATATTTACTTCAGATGGTAAATACGATATGTTTTTTGATGATATAGTCAAATGTGGTGCTGAGATATTTGTGATGGAGCCTGGTAATGATATGAAAAAATTTGCCGAAAAATACGGTAAGACGCATGGTTTTGTCGGTAATGCTGATTGTCGTATACTTCTTTCTGGAACAAAAGAAGAGATATATAAAGAAGTGAAAAGGTGTATGGAGATAGGAAAGAAATATCCTGGATTTATTATGGCTGTAGGGAACCACATTCCTCCCAATACCCCCATAGATAATGCATTATATTACAATGATCTTTACTTTGAACTTTCCAAAAGATAATAAAAGTGGAGAAGTAGAAAAATGCTATAATTTTGAAGGAACAAATGTCCTGTGAAATCAATTGTAATTGCCTGCGAAATATTATTAGAGGAAACAGTTTATGTTAAATGAAATTATGCTTCCACGGAAAGGCAGGGAGATTCTTCGTCGTC
>MNUO01000062.1:8688-24848 GCA_001871015.1 Candidatus Desantisbacteria bacterium CG1_02_38_46 | reverse complement strand
ATAACTTTTATCTCCTTATTGCTCAATCTGAGATATTCTGATATTTTCCTTAAAATTTCTTCACCAACTCTATCATGTCCTATAAAACTCATTTTCCCATTTAGCATCTTCTTCGTAGATGGTTTACCAATATCGTGGAACAATGAAACAAATTTGAGCAGAGTGCCCCTCGTGTTCTGGGTTGAAACTTCATTCCTGAGATGGATTTTTGTCTTGCTGGCTATAGCTGTGGACCAGATTCGTTCAAGACGATTCTTTCTAAGGAGATTCTCCAGGAATCTGAGGGTTAATAGCGAGTGCATCCATAAACCCCGCTCCTGTTTCATTTTTTTTATCTGAGGAATAATTCTTTCGAGCAGGCAGGATTTATCAATTTGCGAAATATACTCATAACTATTATCAACTGGCAAAATTTTGAAAAGTTCATCCCTTATTCTTTCTCTGCTCACTTTTTTAATGAGTGAGGAACGGACAGAAATTGCTTTCAGGGTCCTGCTTTCAATCTTAAACCCTAACGTTGCAGCCAAGCGAAACGCCCTTAATAAACGCAGAGGGTCGTCATTTAACACTCCTGGAGAAGTAACCCTGATTATGCGTTTTTTCAAATCCTTTAATCCAGAAAATGGATCTATCAAAACAACGAGATTGCTTCGCCTACTTTCGGCTCTTCCAGAGAGCCTACTTTCGGCTCTTCCAGAGAGCCTACTTTCGGCGAAAGTAAAATTGGGGGGCTTCGACTCGCAATGACCATTATTGAGGTCAATTGCCATCGCATCGATGCTGAAATCCCGTCGTTTGAGGTCAGCAATTATATCTTTTCCCTGCATTTTACTGATGTCTATATTCCAACGCGCAGAGCAAGCTCTGCCACTACAAGTTATCCTGAAGGTCTGGGTTTTTTCATCAAGAACAAAAAACTTTGCACCAATTTTCTTAGCGAGCGAGCTCGAAAATTTTTTTGCGTTGCCATCAAGTGCAAAATCCATGTCATATGTCACTCTTCCCAACAACAAATCGCGAATATATCCGCCGACAAGGTAAATTTTCTCATTCCTTGCCGCGGCAAGTTTGCTGGCTATCCCCAAAATCGAAACCGCCTTTTTCTTCAGCATATTCTTGGAAGTTGCTCGCCTGTTAACATCTGAACCACCCGGGTTCCACCTATTGTTGTTTTAAGTTCGACCGTTCCTGATGAATCCTTAATCACAGTACCAATTATAGCCGCATCTCTTCCCCATTTAGATTTCTTCATAACACTTAAAACTGCCTTCGCATCATCCTTGGCAACAATTGCAACAAGTTTTCCTTCATTTGCCACATAAATCGGGTCAAGACCGAGCATCTCGCAGGCTGCTCTGACTTCTCTGCGAATTGGAATTGCACTTTCATTTATTTCTATTCCCACCTTCGAAGCAATAGCAATTTCATTCAGCGAGGTAGCCAATCCCCCTCTGGTCGGGTCCCTGAGACAATGAATTTTCCTGCTCACCTTGAGCATTTTTAATACGAGATAATTCAGGGGCTGACAATCGCTTTTCAGATTAGCTTTAAATCCCAGATTTCCTCTTTCGTTTAATATGGTAATGCCGTGGTCTCCGATGGACCCGCTTAAGATTACTTTATCTCCTGTTTTTGCATTGTTGCCGGAAATACTCAAGTTTTTATGGACAACACCTATCCCGCTGGTATTTATAAAAATTTTGTCGGTTTTTCCCTTTTCCACCACCTTAGTATCCCCTGTTATAACAGATATGCCAGCAATACTACCTGCTCTTTTTATGGAACAAATTATTTTTTTCAAATCAGAAATAGAAAATCCTTCTTCTATAATCAAAGAAAGGGAAAGGTAAAGTGGAGTGGCTGCACACATTGCCAGGTCGTTAACTGTGCCGTATACAGCAAGTGAACCAATGTCTCCTCCTTTAAAAAAAATCGGGCTGACGACATAGGAATCAGTTGTAAATGCCAGTCTACTATTTCTACCCAGATTCAAAACAGCGCCATCATTCAGACGATTCAAAATTGGATTATTAAACTCTTTGACAAAAATATCTTTAATCAAATTATGCATTAACTCACCGCCTGACCCATGCCCTAAAAGTATCCTTTCGTTATTTTTCATACTAATCTCCACTTCTCACCTTCGTCTCCGATGGAATCCAAAAACTCATACGGAGTCCTTCGAACCTCTCCCACACTAGGGAGAAAAAAGATAGATTGCTTCGCTACGCTCGCAATGACTTGCCTGATGCAACATATTTCTGGAATCTACTTTTGGGTTTAGCTGGTATTGTCCTTTTTAAATATCCCTTTTCTATTAACGGGTCCAAAGTCTGGCTCAGGAAATGAGTCCTGTGTTTCACCCCTAAAAATTGCATTATTTCCTTTAAGGAGCGAACTTGTTCACAAAATTTCAAAATCTTGGCATTCCTATCCATCTCCTTGACTTGGTCACTGACTTGGTCACTGACTTGGTCACTGACTTGTGGGGTGATCTGCTCGGCAGGATAGGGAAAAACTATTGTGAAAGTGTCATTCCTTTCGTCGTTTGTCCAGATTGCTTTTGGGTATCCCTCTTTCTCTAGTGTCAATATTGTAGTCCTGAATCCTGTACCTTTTGTCTCTGCCCAGCCAATATCATAGAAAACCGTGGCAATTAAAGCATTGCGTAGTTCTGAACCAGGAATGTCATAGGAATCAGGATTTTTTAGGGAATAGCCAGGATTGTAAAATTCAATCCTGTCATTGTAAATTCTTATTTGGCAAGGAGAAGGATGAAAATAATTCTGGTGCATCAAGAGATTGCTTAACGCCTCTCTCAATGCCTCTTTGAATGGGTCAATATCAATTCGTGCAAGGTCTTTCCCCAGCTTAAAGGGAGTCAGAAAAAATCTATCTATGATATCCAGAACCTGAATCCTCAGGTTTATTAAATTCCCTTGAAGGTCTGTTGACAAGAACGGGTCTTTGTCTTTTCCCCATTCGGTGCCTTTTATACGGATAATGTCAATCCTGAAATGTGGGAAGTGTCTTTTTATTGTTTGGATCTTTCCGAAAAGTAATAAACCTGCAATTGCAAGATGTCTGCTATTTTTTGACAATAGGTTGTAGGATTTGAGCAATTCCTTACCAGAAAGACGAGATTCCCCTTTCTTTCCTATTTCAAACTCCCTCATATTCTTGAAAGCAGAGATTGCTTTTTTATCTGTGTCAGACAAAGAAGTATCTTTTAATACCTGCGCATCCGGGGAATCCATTCTCTCCTGATAGAATATCTGGAGGTCTTTGTCTGTCAGATTTATGTCAACCGAACCAACTCTCTTAAACCCACCTTTTAATGGACCTGCATCTTTTATGTAAATAGGCTTTTCGTATCTCAAAGCCTCGTCTACATAAATTTCTACGAGGTATTTCTTTCCTTCCTTTTTAATCTCAGGTTTTACCATCGGGCAGATATTGAATTTCTGACTGACAGTAGAAATGAGGTCGTCTATAAGTTTTTGAGGATTTTCCACGCCCTGTTTTATCAATTTGTTTCCTTCCTGTTTTATTCCCAGCACAATTTTTCCGCCCTTTGTATTGGCGAATGCAGAAATTGTCTGATAGATATTCTGGGACAGACTTTGCCTTGACTCCTTATATTCAATTTTTATTGTTTCATATTTACTATAGGGTTCCATAATTACTGTCATTTTATTTCCTTCAGGTACCCTTCAATTTTATTTTCTGTTGCCTGAATTTCGCTCTCCAAATTTTTTAATTCTAATCAAGCAAAATCGTACTTTTGACCGTATTTATAATGTGCAGCGCAGGTACCTTCACTTGAAACCATACAGGGTCCACAAGGATTCTGTGGAGTGCAAACCTTTGCAAATAAACGGCATTCTTCCGGATTAATTATACCGCGCAGCACTTCGCCACAGCGACATTTCTTTGCAGAGTAAACTGCAGAGTAAACTCTGCCACTACAAGTGCGATGAATCGTGCCACTACAAGTGCGATGAATCGTGCCACTACAAGTGCGATGAATCGTGCCACTACAAGTGCGATGAATCGGACAGCTACTTCTTATATCAAACATTGCATATTCTCTACGCAATGCCAGACCGCTATTCGGTATTATTCCCAGTCCTCTCCATTTAGCGTCCACGACTTTAAATACCTTTGAAAGAATGTTCTTTGCAACCGTGTTGCCATTTCCTGTCACACATCTTTTGTATTGAACTTCAACCTTAGCACCGCATCCAGAATTTCTGATACGGACAATCTGCCTCAGAAGGATATAAATTCCCTGGAGAATATCAAGTGGTTCAAAACCAGTTATAACACAGGGAATGCTGTACCTGCGGGCTATATGTTCATAGGCTCGGGAGCCAATTATTGTGCTCACATGTCCCGGACAGATAAAACCATCAATGTTGGCATAACCACCATCCAGAATTGCTCTCATCGCTGGTGGAATCAATTTATGAGATGGATAGATGAAAAAGTTTTTTACGCATTCGTGCTTTGCCTGGATTAAGGTAGCAGCAATGGTAGGAGATGTGGTCTCAAATCCAATTGCAAAAAATACTACTCTCCTGGATAAATTTTTTTTGCATATCTCCAGCGCTTTGAGAGGAGAATAAAGAATTCTCACATCTCTTCCTTTTGACTTTTCCTTTTCAAGACTCGAGTAACTGCCTGGTACTCTCAACATATCGCCGAAGGTCAGAAGAATTGTATCTGGTAGATTGCAAATTTCTATGGCAGAATTTATATCTTCTTCGCAAGTAACACAAACCGGACATCCAGGACCAGAAATCAAATTTATTGTCGGAGGCAAGAGATTTTTTATTCCAAATTTAAAGATATTTACAGTGTGCGTTCCACATATATCCATAAAGGTTAGTGAACTTCGGGGTGCAATCCTGGCTATTGCCTGGACCAAACCACCTGCTAATTTATAATTGTGAAACTCTGTGCTGAATTTCATTTCTCCTCAAGTAAAATCAGACCTGAAGGTCTGAGTTACGTAACTCAGGACTTTAGTCCTGAAGGTTGTGGATAACTTTTGGTATAATTTCCTTAGCTATCAAGTAAACCAGCTTCGTATATGATTTTCAGGGTTTCATTTGCTTCTTTCTCGTCTATCTTCTGAATGGCAAAACCGGCATGAAGAAGGACGTAGTCGCCAGCTTTTACTCCTTGAAGCAGGAGAATACTTATATCTTTCAAAACTCCTCCTGCATTAATAGTTGCTGTATCGCCTGTAATCTTTACCACTTTAACAGGAACTGCCAGACACATATTTTTTCCCCTTGCTACGCTCGGCTTTCCATCATTGAAATCCCGATTGCTGCCTGCCCTAAAGAAATTCCTCCATCATTTGGGGGAATCTCATGATGCGTATAGACCGAAAAATAATTTTCTCTCAATAATTTCAGGGTCATTTCGGTAAGCAATTTATTCTGGAATACACCCCCGCTGAGCACAATATCATTTATTCCAGATTTATTTTTCACTCTACTGCAAGTATCCAGAACAATACAGGAAATCGTCCTGTGGAATTTATCAGCAATCACATTTGCAGGAATTTTCTTTTGTAAATCTTTAACAATATTCTGAATAACCCAATCTGTTTCTATAATCCATACCACATTTTTTTCTGTTATTTTGTATTTATAACCTTGAGCTCTGAACCCATTATAACTACAGCCCCGATAAAATCGGGGCGCTACTTCTGCCTTTTCTGCTTTCATCTGCAATTCCACTGCTGCCTGTCCTTCATAAGTTGAAATATCGCAGATGCCAAGAATAGATGACACCGCATCAAAAAACCTTCCCATGCTTGAACAAAGTGGACAATTTATATTTTCATTTATCATATTTAAAATTAAATTTAGATTCTCAGGTTTTATCCTTCTTATAAAATCTATTTTCAATTTTCTAATAGCCTGCCCAAAAGCGTGATAAAGATAACTGATTGCCATACGGTAAGGTTCTTGTGTTGCCTTATCTCCCCCGGGCATTGGTATATAATTTAATTGCCCGACTCTCTTGAAATCATTATAGTCTGCAATGAAAAATTCCCCGCCCCATATGTTGCCATCAAGCCCATAACCAATGCCGTCAAATGCAACACCGATAACTTTTTTATTTAATCCATTTTCTGCCATAGCGCTTGCGATATGCGAATGATGATGCTGTGCACCAAACATTCTGCAATTCTTCTGTTCAAAGGCATATTTGGTGGAAAGATAATCAGGATGGATGTCATAAACGACAATCCGTGGTTTAATCCCGAACAAATCTTTAAAAGATTCAATCTGCTCCCTGTAAAATTCAAAAGTTTCTAAATTCTTTAAGTCACCTATATGCTGGCTCATAAAAGCATGCTCAGACTTTACCAGACAAAATGTATTTTTCAGTTCTGCTCCACATCCAAGCATCTGAATTTTATCATTCTTCCACCGGAGGTGGAACCTGAGGCGAATTGGCAGTGGCACATAACCCCTTGCTCTGCGCAGGAGCACAGGGTTTCCATCCATAACCTGAATTATTGAATCGTCACAGCGATTATATATATCTCTGTTATGAATCAAAAAATAGTCTGCTATTTCCGATAGTTTTTGAATTGCCTCTTTATCATTTATAATCAAAGGTTGGTCTACTAAATTTGCACTCGTCGCTACAATTGCCAGCGTGGAACATGAAGATAACAAAAGATAATGAATTGGTGCGTATGGTAACATTGTACCTAAGTAATTATTGTTCGGGGCAACAAATTTGCTGATTGAATTATTGTCCCTTTTGCGTAAAAGCACAATTGGACGTCTGGGGTTCTCCAACAATCTCTTCTCGTCTTTGCTTACATAACAGTATTGGGAAATCCTGTCTGCATCCAGAGACATAATAGCAAATGGCTTGAATGGACGTTTTTTTCTTTCCCTCAATTTCTTTACGGATTCTGAATTCTGTGCATCGCAGATTAAATGATACCCCCCAATCCCTTTAGCAGCAAGAATATAACCTCTTTTAAGCAGTGTTACTGCCCTGGATACAGCCCTTTCTCCTCTATACTTAAACTCTGATGGATTGGCAGACGAAATCAATGTAATAGCAGGCCCGCATTTTGGACAGGCATTGGGCTGGGCATGGTATCTACGTGTCATCGGGTCTTCATACTCCCTTTGACAGTCCACGCACATTTTAAATTTTCGCATTGTAGTCCTGGGACGGTCATAAGGAAGGTCATGAATAATTGTAAACCTTGGCCCGCAATCCGTACAATTGATAAAAGGATAATGAAACCTTCTATCCTGGGCATTGAAAAGTTCCTGAAGACATTTATTGCAGGTAGCAATATCGGGAGAAATTAGTATGTTTTTTTCTCTCTCTTTACGGCTCTCTCTGATTTCAAACTTACGGAATTTTTTCTCTGGCAGGGTCTCAATTTTTTCTCCTGTTACGAGTGAAATTGGAGGAGCATCTCTCTTCAATGAATGCAAAAACCTCTTAATTAACGATGTTTCCCCCTGAATTTCAATAACAACGCCCTGCGTTGAATTAAAAATATATCCCTTTAAACCTAACAAGTTCGCCAGACGATACACAAATGGACGAAACCCTACGCCCTGAACCACTCCATCCAAAATTATCCTGATTCTTTTATTTTTCATTTTAAACCAATCATCTTTTTTACAGAGCCAGGGTCGTGTCACTACTGTAGTGGTCGAGTTTACTCGACTCCAATGTAGTGGTCGAGTTTACTCGACCTCCAATGTTTCAATCGTTATACCTGAACCAGGAAACTCCTCGAGCTCAATAAGTGCATCCTCTGCAATGGAACCTTTTGACAATAAAGAAAAGTGATATTGGAGATGCTCAGAAGTAAGCATTTCAAAACTACCAGCCTTCAATTTTATTTTTAAAACCTTCTTAGCTTGATTGGATTGTGCCTCAGCAATTACTTTCTTCAATATTCCTTTTACTATCCCACTCTCATGCATTTCTACCTCTAAAAGAAAAGGGGACGCTTCTATTTTTTACTACACCCCGACGGATAAGAAAAAGTAGAAGCGTCCCCTTTTCACTTTTCATTCTTGTGCAAAAAGTTCCCAGACCCTCCTTGCACCGCGAAACCTATTTTTGTAGTATGAACTGATTGGAGAAATTACAACTTTACCTTCTGCAGAAGAAGCATGTATAAATTTGCCGTCCCCGATATATATTCCAACATGGTTGACGCGACTGGAACCACGGGTAGCAAAAAACAGCAGGTCCCCAACTGTAATAGTCTTTACCTTTTCACCTATTTCAAATTGATTGCGGCTTGTCCTTGGCAGCAATATGTCAAAACACTTGAATAGCATCCTCACAAAACCCGAGCAATCAACTCTATATGGAGATTCCCCTCCACGCTTGTAAGGAATACCCTGATATTCTTTGGCAATCTGCACCAGCTGAAATGGTCTGGTATCGAAGGCTTCAGCTTCGGCGCAAACATTTGTATCTATGGCAATATCCACTCTGGGTAACCTTACTTCTTCCATTTTATAAGACGGCGCTTTCAAAACATGACCTATCACAATAGTATCAGTCTTGAGTGAATTGATTCTCTTCAATTCTCTGACCGAAGTGTGGAAACGACGCGCCAGCCCGAGCAAAGTATCGCCACTTTTAACTTTATATCCGACCAGAATTCTGCGAGGCACTTTAAATACAACTTCAGTATTAGTTGTAGTAGAATCTTTCCTGCTCGCCGATGAAGTGGAGAATTCACTATTTTGAATGTCAGGAACCTTGATTTTCTGACCAACCTTGATTAATTCGCCTCTTAATCCGTTAAGGCTCATTAATTCTCTAACTGTAATATTATATCTTGAAGCAATTTTTGTGAGGTTATCACCAGGTTTAACCCTGTATATCCCGGCATGAGAAATGTATGGAATAAATATTGTCAAAGTAAAAAATATCAATACAATTCTTTTTCTCATAAGTTTTTTGTAATTATTTATCTCTCAGTAGATAAATATTATTTTACTCATTTTTTTAAAAATGTCAAATTTCAACAAAATTTTTATACTGACAACCACTTCCAGAGAGGAATGAATTTAATTCCATTTTCTTCTTTTTGTATATCTTTAGTAATCAAAATCAGTTCCTTTATATTTTTCAATCTCTCTTTAACCTCTAAAAGGCCATCTATTTCTCTTTGTGGTAGTGTTTGAGAAAAACACACATTAACTGCACTAAGATTATTTTTTTCTTTTAGTATAAAATCTACTTCTCTTTTGTTTTTCCAGAAAAAAATTTCTTTTTCTTTCATCTTCAGGTTCATACCTACAATATTTTCTATAAGTTTTCCTCTGTCCTGAGAAAATTGAAACGCTACGGCGTTCCTTAACCCATTATCCAGACAAATTATCTTTTTAGAATTTATCTTTTGAACTTTTAAAGAATAAGAAAATAAAGGTAAAAAAGAAAAATAATCAGTTTCTTTGATATAGGATAAATACAGTGAAATTGTTTCTCGAGAAACTGATAGTTTTTGTTTAATTAGATTAAAATAAGAATTTGTAGAAAAATAAGAGGTAAAATTGGTAAAAAGAAATTTTAAAAGATCTTTTAATAAATCGGTATTTTCTAAAGAGAATCTCTCAGAAAGGTCACGGTAAACCAGGGAATTAAAATATTCAGAGAGAATTTTTCTTTTTAAAATTAAATCTTCTTCAAGAACAATTTCAGGAAAACTACCCCATTCAATATATTTTTCCAGTAATTTCTTAATTTTAAATCTCAGGGAAGTATATTCAAAATCCTTTTCTATTCTTTCGTTTTTAAAAGATAAAAATTCCTTAAAACTTAGAGGGTATAAAGAATAACTTATTGTTCTACCGCGAAGAGAAGTGGCGATTTCTTTTGATAATAATTTTGAAGAAGAGCCAGTGATAAATATTCTTACATTTTCTCGGTCATAAATTCTCCTTACAAAAATTTCCCAATTTTTAATATTTTGAATTTCATCAAAAAACAAAAATATTTCCTTACTTTTATTTTCTGGATAAAGTTCAAAATATGCTTCTAAAAGGAGATTTAATTCTTTAAAATCAAGAGGTAAAATTCGATCATCTTCAAAATTAAGGTATAAAATTCTTTCCCTTGGAATAGATTGTCGCAGAAGTTCTTTAATCAAAGTTAAAAAATAAAAACTTTTCCCACTCCGACGTGGACCATAAACAGTAATTATTTTCTTAGAAAAAAAAGGGATTTTTAATTCTCTCTGAAAGGTTTCAGGTAAAAGGTCTGTATGAAATTCCTTGATTAGAAGTTTAAAATCTTCTTTTTTTATCTGATTATTCATAATTATATCTGCCTTCTTAAAAAGTCAAGTTTCTATATAAAATTGTCTTCCATGGAAGACAAAATCATCGCCACTTTTATATTTTACTCATTTTTCTAAAAAAGTCAAATTTTGGGCAATTTTCACCCTCTTACCACACATTCCTTAACAAGCGGAAACGCCAGATTCTTCATTTCCTCCAATTCTTCTCTCTTGTAAGGAATTATCTTTTTAAAATCCGGGTTCATCGGCTCTTTGTTGGAAAAATTTTGCAGACTGTATTTCTTCGCACCATTTATCCATCTTGCGATTGCCAGTATATCCTCAGGAGTGTGCAGGGTTGGCACAACTGTTGTTCTAAATTCATAATCAATCTTAGATTTCATAATTATATTTATGCTCTCTTTAATTTTTTCTATGTCAACTTTTATTCCCGTCGCTTTTTGGTACTTTGTTTCTTTTTGCAGGGCAAGCCCTGCCACTACATCGTCTTTTAACTTTGAGCTTTGAGCTTCGAGCTTTGAACTGTTTTCTATGGGTGCCTTCACATCCATAGCTACATAATCCACCAGTTTTTTTCGAATCAGTCTTTCGATAACCTCTGGAAATGCGCCGTTTGTATCAAGTTTGACGCCAAATTTGAGTCTCTTTATCTCCTGTAGAAACTCATCAATATCCTCATACAGGCAGGGTTCTCCTCCAGTGAGGCAAATTCCATCAATCCAATTTTTGTATTTTAACAAATGATCTGCAATTGTTGATAAAGAAATTGTTTTATATCTCCTGGGACGAAGAACCAATCCTGCATTCTGGCAATATGGACAGCGAAAGTTACAACCGGGGGTAAAAAGTGTAGTGACAACCTTGCCTTCCCAGTCAAGCAAAGAAGTTTCTATTATTCCCTTAATAATAAAAGAATGCATCTATTCTACCTTTTTCAATCTCTTCAACTTTCCTTTAATTCTTATTTTATCTATTAGTCCTATGTGGTCAATTATCAGTTTTCCCTTTAAGTGGTCGATCTCGTGTTGAAATATATGCGCCAGCAACTCGGCCGCTCTGATATTCACTTTTTGATTTTTCTCATTTATTCCCTCGAGTATTATTTCCTTTGCCCGTTTAATTATCACTTTTATACCCGGCAGGCTAAGGCATCCTTCTTCAAGTGTACTTTTTCCTTTTCTTTTTAATATACGGGGGTTTGCAAGCTTTATTGCTCCTTCACCAATGTCCACGACGATAAGTTGTTTACATATACCAACCTGGGGAGCGGCCAACCCTACTCCCTTTTCAAAGTGCATTGTATCAACCATATCTTCAAATAATTTTTTTTCGTCCGGACCTATTTTCTTGACGGACGCACACTTTTTCCTCAGTATCGGGTCCCCATACTTTATTATTGGCACTATTGCCATATTCACTTTACTCCTGCCGAGTAGGTCTTACGACCGAGTAGGTCTTACGACCAAGTAGGTCTTACGACCAAGTAGGTCCTAAGACCGAGCAGGTCCTAAGACAATTTTATTTTTCTTATCAACAAGAACAATCTTTAGCTTATAATTCTTTATGTCTTTCTCATCAACAGAAACAAAAGATAAAATTAGGACTTCATCACCAACTTTGCCAAGATGAGCCGCAGGACCATTCAGGCAAATCTCTCCGGAATCTTCACTGCCCTTTATGACATATGTAATAAACCTTTCCCCATTTCTCATATTTAAAACCCACACTTGTTCACCCGGCAGGATATCGGCTTCCCTCATTAATAGGCTATCTATAGTAATGCTACCCTCGTATTCAAGCTCGGCAGCGGTAATTCTTGCCCGATGAATTTTTGACTTCAACATTATTCTAAGCATTTCGCCTCCCAATTGAATCAAACCTAAAGGTTTGAGTTACAACGTAACTCAGGACTTTAGTCCTGACCTGCCCAACGTAACTCAGGACTTTAGTCCTGACCTGCCCAACGTAACTCAGGACTTTAGTCCTGATTTATTAAAAAACATTGCGCTGGCAAATTCATCCTGAAAATCAATACGGTTAGAAAGCTCAATATATTCTGTATTCTTTGAAATTTCTTCAACTTTCAAACGCAGGTTTTCAGAAAGTAAAACCAATTTTGCTCCGGATGAAGCAGCATTTCCAATAAATTTTATTTTCTCCAGAGGTAAGTCTGGAATTAACCCAATAGCCCTGGCATTTTCCCTGCGGATAAAATTCCCGAATGCACCTGCAAGGAGTACTTCATCAATATCGTCATCCCCTATTCCTAATTCACTCTCCAGTATTTTTATCCCCGCGTATATCGCTCCTTTTGCAAGTTGCAATTCCCGAACATCTCTCTGGGTAATAAAAATCGGTGGACAGGATTCGGATTCTTCCACCAATATGAAGTTATTACTTCCATCTCTTTCGACAATCCGTTTAAGAATTTCTGCAGGGACTCTACCATTCAAAGACGACTTAGAAAGAATCCTGCCGCTCTCATCGATTATACCGTATTTAAGCATCTCTGCCACTGCATCTATTAATCCAGTCCCGCAGATTCCTATTGGAGGAGCATTATCAATTACATTTACGGACACATCGTCACTTATTACAACTTTTTCTATCGCACCCGTAGAGGCCCTCATACCCTGTCCTATTCTGGCTCCCTCAAAAGCAGGTCCAGCAGCAGTGGATGCAGAAATTAAACGGTCTTCATTTCCCAAAACTATTTCTCCGTTCGTCCCGATATCTATGGCAAGCATGAGCTTCTTACCTTTGTATAATTGAGTAGCAAGCATAACTGCCACTGTATCTCCACCAACAAAACCCGCAATGTTGGGAAGTACAAAAGCCATGCCATCCGGGTTAATCTCGATTCCCATCCGCTTTGCTTTAACCTCAAGTCCTTCCTTTAATACGGGAACGAATGGAATGGAACCTAAAGATTCAGGTGTAATATTCAAAAATAGGTGTTGCATCGTGGAATTTCCGGCAACAGTTATCTTGTAAATATTTTCCCTTTTGATGTTCGCTGCCTGCGCTAATTCACCAATCATTTCGTTCATTGTTTCCACGAGCCTATCGTGAAGTTCCTGGAGTCCTTTTTCATTATTAATCACATAATTAATCCGCGAAATAACATCGTCGCCGTAAATCACCTGGGGGTTCATTCTGCTTGAAACTGCTATATCCTTTCCGGTGCTTAAATCAAGCAACGTCCCCACCAGTGTAGTTGTGCCAATATCAAAAGCTACTCCATAGATTTGCTTTGAAGTGTCTCCCTTCTCAACGCTAATCAATTCCCCATTTGAAAATACGCAGGTGATTTTAAAATCACTTTCACGCAATAGTGCTGACAATCTGCGCATCAAATAAATATCTACATGAAAACCTTCCATTTTTTTTCTGATAAGCTCAAGGTCAGCAATCGGAGCAGCCAGTGTAGAACGAGGTAACTCTACATATGTTTTCCATATGCTTGGTTTTATTTCCCTATCACCTTCTACTCCTGAAACAAGGATTCTCTGTGCTGAAAAACGTGAAGATTGAGGAACATGCAATACAAAAGGTGCAATAATTTTTGTCTGACAGGCGAGCCGTACACCCTTTTGAATATCACGCTTTTCAATTAATTTCCTCTCAACCGCATTGGGGTCTGTCTGTCCCTCAACTGCCACAATACGGCACTTCCCACAGGTTCCCCCTCCGCCGCAAGTAGAATCAATAATAATGCCTGCTTCTCCAGCTGCTTCTAAGGCAGTGGTACCTGGCATAACATAAACGCTCAATCCTTCAGGTTGAAAAGTTACCTTAATTGATTTTTCCATTTTATTTTGACCAGCCCACGATGTTTCGGGTACCCACACGAAGTGTGGGTGCGAAAAACAAGGTTCTTGAGCGAAGCGAAAGGTTCTTATTTTCCAATAACTACAGGTTTGCCAGTTTTTGCCGATTGGATTACAGCGAGAGCTATTGCAATCGCTTTTTTTCCATCCTCGCCGGTCACAATAGGTTCTTTTTTATTTTCAACACAATCTATAAAATGTTCCATTTGCTTGTAGAATGCTTTAAAAATACTGTCCCGTGCAACTTTTTCAGCTTTGTCTTTTTCTTTTTCGTTAAAAATTTTGAATTCCATAAATTTATCTTCAGGATTACCGCCGGACGGAAAAATTATGGCACCTGCCGGGCCAAGTGCATCATGCAAAGTTGACCCGTGACATTGTGCAGGCAATCCCCAGGACCATGAAAGCATCAGCTCATCTCCTGACTTAAACTTTACTACTGCTGTTCCTGTATCAAGTGCAGTTGTATCAGAACGAAATTTTTTCAGACTTGCAATTGCTAACTGTTCTTCACCGAATGTAAATAAAGCAAAATCAAAATTGTGCACACATCCGTCTATAAAAGGACCTCCACCAATTTTTTCATCTATAAACCATTTAATCGGCACATGACTACCAGCGGCACTACGCCATATTACAGGTCTGCCTATAACCCCGGATTGAACCAATTCTCTGAATTTCAGCCATTCTTCATCAAATCTTCTCACGAACCCAACTTGAAAAACAACTCCTGCTTTCTTGCACACTTCTATCATATTATCCGCATCAGCCAGGGTCATAGCAATTGGTTTTTCGCAAAAGATATGCTTGCCTGATTTAGCAGCATCAATTACTACCTTTGCATGATACAGAGTCGGCACACAGCACAATATCGCATTAATATCAAGTTTGAGCATTTCTTGCATATCAGTAAAATGCTTTTTTGCGCAGGTCTTTTCTTTTGCTGCTATTGCCTTTTTTTCATCCAGGTCACAAACAGCGATAATTTGTACCCTGTCTTTCAGCTTCGCCAGCATATCCATATGAAGATTTGCAATTCCACCGCATCCAATGATTCCAATTTTAACCATCCGTTATCCTCCCCCTTTTAATAACTTAGATTTTATATCTTCCATAATTTTCATTGCTTTTTTGATGTCTGTTATTTGCTGTTCTCCGCTTATCTCCCGTTCAATGGTCAGTGGTCCGCGGAATCCTTTTTTATATAACGCGGGCAGAACTTCTTCATAATGCACATCGCCATCGCCTATCGGATACTCGTGACCTAATTTCCCTGGCTCAGTGGGCCATTTACCATCTTTAATGTGAGTGTTTACTACAAATTCTCCGAATGCTTCCACTGCCTCCATGGGCTTGCCCATTCCATACAAAAGAATGTTTGCTGAATCTAAATTAACTCTGACATTGTCCATTCCGATATCGTCAATTGTCCTTCTTAAAACTTTAGGTGGCTCCTGTCCGGTCTCAAAAGCAAACATCTGACCATTTGCCTTGCAGAAAGAAACAAACGCCTTCATAGTTTCAATAAAACCTTTATATTGTAAACTTGCTGCATCTATGGGTATAAAACCTATGTGACTTGTCACCACGCCTATGCCAACCTTTTTTGCCCAGTTGGACATCGCACAAGCATGAACAACCCGAGGGGCCCTGGTCTGTTCAGGAACCAGGCCTATAGTCTTTGGACCATCAATCAAATCCCAGATGTGACCTTTGTACATTATAAAAACTGAAGATATTTTAACTCCTGTTTTCTTTATGGCATCCTTAAGTTTCTGGGTAAGTTCGTCAGCTCTTTCTCCATAGACATACTCATCCGGAGGGTTTCCTAATTGACAGGTATGAAGACCCAGATTTTTAACTTTCTCCAGATGTGGTAACGCATCCAGTCCGACATTGGTCATCACACCCAATGGTAAAATTTCATTCTCCATTCCTTTTGCTCCTTTCAAACCTAAAGGTTTGAGTTACTGCTTAACTTTTTGTAACTCAGGACTTTAGTC
>MNUO01000062.1:0-8677 GCA_001871015.1 Candidatus Desantisbacteria bacterium CG1_02_38_46 | reverse complement strand
GACTTTAGTCCTGACCTGCCCAACGTAACTCAGGACTTTAGTCCTGACCTGCCCAACGTAACTCAGGACTTTAGTCCTGATTTATTTCCCAAGTATCTTGTCCATTGCAACTGAAAGATGAATAAGCATAGTCTCAGGATAGTATTTGTATGGACCAAACTCTGCGGTAAGATAATCGTCATAACCAATTTCTTTTAGTGCCTTCAGCACTTCAGGCCAGTTCACATCTCCTTCAAGTAAATTTACAAAACCTCCAGCATTCCCTACGCTTGTACGAAAATCCTTTAAATGAATTTTCTTTATTTTTTTACCAAGTATCCTTATCCATTGTTCCGGATATGACCAGGGAACAAAATTTCCTACATCAAAATATACCTGGACATATGGTTGATTTATTTCCTCAATGAAATTCTTCATTTCAAGCGGACTGAGCAAAAATTTGTTCCAGACATTTTCCACACCAACAAAAACTTTATATTTTTCTGCCACAGGAGCAATTTCAAGCATTGCTTTTTTTGCTCTTTCATAAACTACATCATAAGAAACATCCTCTTTTACAGTTCCTGGCACAATAAGTACTGTATCTGCTCCAACCCAGGAAGTTACCTCAATTGCTTTCATGGCATACTCAATCGCTTCTTTCCTTTCCTCTGCACTATTACTTGTAAGAGGCGGCCACCCCGCACAAACACTGCAGACCTTAATCCCTGCTTCGTTTGCCAAAGAAACTATCTGTTCTGCTTCTGGCTTTGTGGTCTTCAGGTTAACATCTGCGCCCTCCTTAGCAAAATTAATCTCCATACCTTCAAACCCTGTCTTTTTTAATAATGCAAAACCTTCCTTCAGTCCCATGCCACCTGGCAATACCCATTTGTTAACTGACTTCTTCACTTTTTCCTCCTTTTTCCGCCTCTTCCCTGCCTGGATTATCGCTTCTAATAGAAACGAGGTCGTTTAATAATTGGATAATATCTTTTTTATTTATCTTTTTTCCAAACATAAATCCTCTTTACAAGTCTGCCTATCGTTGTGACAACCTCATAACCTATAGTTCCCGACCAACTTGCCAGTTCTTCTGCTGAAATTTCTTCTTTTCCCTGTCTGCCGAATAAAACCACCTCGTCTCCTACTTTTATTCCATGCACACTGCTAACATCAATCAGGCACTGGTCCATACAAATCCTGCCTACAAGCGGTACTCTTTTTCCCTTTACAAGAACCCAGGATTTATTTGAAAGTTTCCTGTTATAACCGTGCGAATATCCAATCGGTATATCTGCAATTAAAGACCTGCGTTTTGTTATGAAAGTCCTGCCATAACTTATGCTCGTCCCTTTTGGTACCTCTTTAATAAATACAATTTTTGTCTTGAAAGACATCCCGGGTTTCAGAAACTTACATTTCTTCTTCACTTCCAAAGTACCTACTTTTGTCCCCCCTGCTTTCTTGCGAAAGCAAGAAGGGGGGACTACTTTTGGTAAACCCCATGGAGAAACCCCATATATGATAATCCCCGGGCGAACCGCAGTTAAGTGCATGCGTGGATAGAAAAGAGTAGCAGCGCTATTTGCAATGTGCTGAACAGGAATTTTGATTCCGGTTTTCTGCAATTCGTTCAAAACAGACATAAACTTTTGAAACTGATTAAAGCTATAAGTGCGTTCATCTCCTGCAACGGACAGATGTGAAAAAATACCTTCAATTTTCAAATTGGGAAGAATTGCTACCTTTTGCACAAATCCCGGAGCATCCTCAGCCAATAATCCAAGCCTGCCCATTCCGGTATCAATCTTGATATGGACTAAAACAGTCCTGTTCATTTTCTTTGCTACGCTGGACAATACCCTTGCAGAATCTAAATCAAAGATTGTCTGTGCCAAACTATTTCTAACAACATCTTCAAGATGGGGTGGTTCTGTCCAGTTTAAAAGTAAAATAGGAACTTTTATTCCGGCTCGGCGTAGTTCCATTGCTTCATCAATATTAGCAACACCAAGCATATCTGCGCCATTTTTCAGAACGATTCTACTGACTTCTGTTGCACCATGTCCATATGCGTCTGCCTTTACTACAGCGATAACCTTTGCTTCTTTGGACACAGTTTTGCGAATGTAACGCATATTTGAGGCAATATTCCCAAGATTCACTTCTACCCATTTCAACATAATAAAAAGGGGACGCTTCAAAAAAAGGGGACGCTTCTATTTTTTGCTCCCCGGTTTCACAAGAGGTAATCCTTCCTTACAAAACGGACAATGTTGTGTATCGTAGGTTTTTATTTGCAGCATGAGGATTGATTCGAGCGGGACTTTAAAATTCAATCGCTTTGTGCTTCTATTAACTATAGACCCGATGCCAATTAATTTTCCATTTTTTTCCCTGACAATTTTCAGAATCTCCCTGACAGAACCGCCTGTTGTGAGCACGTCTTCTACAACAAGGACTTTTTCGCCTTTCTTTATATCAAATCCACGCCGCAGTGCCAACTTACCTTCTTCCCTTTCAGTAAATACAGCTCTTGCCCTTAGTGCCCTGGCAACTTCCTGGCCAAAAATTATTCCTCCGATTGCCGGGGACACAACAACATCAATTTTTGTTTTGCTGAATTTTTTTACTAACTTTCTTGCAAGAAATGTAGCATAATTAGGATATTGCAGTACCATAGCGCATTGCACATATCTATTGCTGTGCAGCCCTGAACTGAGAAGAAAATGACCATCTAACAGTGCTTTGCTTTTTTTAAGAAGGCTCATTACATTTTTACCTACGCTGCTCATCTCTGCCTCATTTCTTTGATGATTGACTCTGTTATTTTAACCGGGTCAGATGCCTTCAGGATGGGACGGCCAACTACTATAAAATTCGCTCCTCTTCTCAGTGCATCAGAAGGAGCTACTACCCTTTTCTGGTCTCCATGCGCTTCACATAACGGTCTTACTCCAGGCACAAGAATCAAGAAATTCCTGCCACAGGCTCTGCGTATTTGCTCAATTTCATTTCCAGAAGCAACAACTCCATCCAGTCCTGCCATCTTTGCCATTTTTGCTAGCATTACTACCTGCTTTTTTACATCTCTATCTACTCCCAATTGAAACTTCAGTATTTTCTTGTCAATACTTGTTAGAACCGTCACCCCGAATAAAAACATTTTTCCTTTGTTCCTCACCGCCTCCTGCATCATCTCAAATCCGCCGCTGGTATGAATCGTGAGCATATCAATGCCCAATTCTCTTGCAGATTTTACTGCCATCCCTACAGTGTTAGGTATGTCGTGATATTTAAGATCAAGGAATACCTTTTTCCTGAGTCTTTTTATCATCCTGATAACTGCAGGACCTTCACGGGTAAATAGAATACTGCCGATTTTAAAAATATCAATATAATCTTTGAGGTTTTGAACAAATTTTTTTGCGGTTTTTAAATCTCCTACATCCAGCGCCAATATTAAAGAATTGTTTTTCATATACTCCTCAGAATTTATAAAATAGGGGCTGTCCCTATTTTTAAGGAATTTATATTGCTGATTTTATTTTTAACCAAATATTTTTTAATTTCTTCAATTATCTGAGGTATTACCCGTGGATTGATAAAGTTTGCTGTTCCAACTGCTACAGCACTTGCTCCGGCGAGCATAAATTCAAGTGCATCCCGTGCTGTCATTATGCCACCCATACCGATGAGCGGAATTTTAACGGCATTGGACACCTCCCAGACCATCCGCAATGCAATTGGTTTAATTGCAGGCCCTGAAAGACCACCTGTAATCGCATCCAAAACCGGTGCCCTCTTTTCAAGATTAACCGCCATTCCCAGCACAGTATTTATCAATGAAATCGCATCTGCTCCACCCTTCTGCGCTGCTTTTGCTATGACAGTTATATCTGTGACATTCGGAGACAATTTCACAATGAGAGGAAAGTTTGTAGTCTTGCGTACTTTACGAACAACTTCAAAAGTGGCATCGGCATCCTGGGAAAACATTGTCGAGCGAGCTCGGCCACTACGCATCTTCATATTTGGGCAGGAAATATTCAATTCTATTGCGGAAATTCCTCTAACCCCTTTTAATTCTCTCACCAGTGCTGTCCATTCATCCAGAGTTTCTCCTGCAACACTTACTATGACCGGAATTCCAATTTTCCTTAAGAAAGGCATTTTCTCCTTCAGAAACATTTCAACCCCGGGATTCTGCAGACCTATAGAATTCAACATTCCTGATGGAGTCTCATATATCCTGGGTGGTAAATTACCTTCTCTGGATTTCAAAGTTATTGTCTTTGTAACGAGAGCGCCAAGTTTTTTCAAATCAAAAAATTTACCATATTCCTCCCCGAAATTAAAGGTGCCTGAAGCACACATAACCGGATTCTTCATTTTTATCCCAGCAATATTAACTTCCAGGTTGGTATTCATCTTTCCACACTATCTCATCCGCATTAAATACCGGCCCATCTTTACACACCAATTTATATCCATTTTTTGTTTTAACCGAACAGCCATAGCACGCACCAATCCCGCAAGCCATATTTTCCTCAAGCGAAACCTGCGCTGGTATATTATATTTCTGCGTAATTTTTGCTACTTTCATCAACATTTCTTTTGGGCCGCAAGCGTAAATCGTTGTGCGTCTCGTAGACCCCCGCGTTAATGATTGGCAATCTGCCAATCTTGCGGGGGGTGCGTTGTGCGTTGTGAGTGATTGCTCTAATAACTCGGTAACTAAACCTTTGAATCCTTTTGAGCCATCTTGAGTAGCAACCTTCACCTCACATCCTGATTTCTTGAATTCTTTTTCACACAATAACTCTTTTTTTGTCTTTGCGCCAATCAACACTCTGACTCTTTGTCCGAAGGACTCCGTTATCTCCGATGTAACATCGGAGCATTGGAGACACTTAGACTCTCTGACTTTTTTTATTTCCTCTGCCAGCATTACCATCGGCGCAACCCCAATTCCACCAGCAATAAGAATGGCTCGGCTATGCTCACCACCCTTCGGGATTTCAAACCCCTGCCCGAGTGGGCCCATAACATCAACAATTTCTCCGGCTTTTCTTTTAGCAATTTCTGCAGTCCCCCTTCCAATCACTCTGTATAAAATCTCAACCTTGTCCCTGTCCATTCTGTGTATGCTGAAAGGTCTTCTCAAAAGAGGGTCAATAGATGTAGTGCACCTCAGATGAACAAACTGCCCCGCTCTCGATTCTCGAGCAATTTGCGGGGCAGCAAATATCATTCTGAAATAGTTTTGTCCAACCCTACTATTTTCTAAAATCCTGCATTTAAATATTTGAACCATTATTAAAATCCTGGGTTATGCAAAAAAACAATTTTGCCCGCAACTATAGTCATAATCGCGCGTCCCTTTACTTCTCTTCCTATAAATGGAGAGTTTTTACAGGGTCCTGCAAAATCATCCGTAGTAATTGTCCACTTTATATCCGGGTCAATAATAATTATGTCAGCATCTCCCCCTTTTTTCAAAATTCCTTTATTCAATCCTAAAATTTTTGCTGGATTTGTGCTCAACTTTGAAATTGCACTTTTAAGTGTAATTATGCCTTTATCGACAATCTCTGTGAGAATAAGAGCAAGCCCTGTCTCAAGTCCAACTATTCCGAATGGTGCGGATTTGAAATCATCTTCTTTCTCTTCCCTGCTGTGTGGAGCATGGTCGGTTGCTATAACATCAATAGTTCCATCGCTCAATCCATCCTTTAAAGCTTTTATATCCTCCCGGCTTCGCAATGGCGGATTCATTTTGGTATTTGTATCAAAACTCTTTACCGCCTCATCTGTAAGAATTAAGTGATGGGGTGTGACATCAGCACTTATCTTCACTTTCTTTCTCTTTGCCTGTCTTATTAACTCTACACTTCCCCTTGTGCTTGTATGAGTTATATGAAGTTTGCCTTCAGTCATCCTCGCAAGAGATATGTCCCGGTAAACCATAACTTCCTCTGCCTCATCTGGAATTCCTGGCAACCCCAGTACTGTTGAAAAATAACCCTCATTCATTACGCCATTCTTAGAAAGATTTTTGTCCTCACAATGAGAGATGAGCGGCAGGTCAAACATCTTAGTATATTCAAATGCTCTTCTCATCAAGAGCGCATTCAGGACACAATTGCCGTCATCAGATAACCCAACAACTCCTGCTTCTTTTAATTCGGCAATCTCAGCTAGTTCTTCACCTTTTCTACCCTTGCTGATTGCTCCTACAGGAAATATATTTATTGCACAACCAGATAGAATTGCCTTGTCCTTAATAAACTTCACTGTCCCCTGATTGTCAATAGGAGGATTGGTGTTCGCCATACAGCAGATACTTGTGAAACCGCCGCGTGCAGCAGCCATACAGGTTTGTGAAATTGTCTCTTCATCTTCTCTGCCGGGCTCGCGCAGATGGGCATGCAAATCAATAAGTCCGGGCGCGACAATCTTTCCATTTGCATCTATAACCCGAGCACCTTTCTCTCTGATATCCCTCTCCATTTTTACTATTTTATTGTCCTTGATGAGAAGATGGAGATTTCCCTCTTTTCCCCCAGGATTTACGACTTTGCCATTCTTTATCAATATCATTTTTTCCTCTTAAGCAGAGCCGGGGTCGTGTCACTACTGTAGTGGTCGAGTTTACTCGATTGTAGTGGTCGAGTTTACTCGACTTTAGTGGTCGAGTTTACTCGATTGTAGTGGTCGAGTTTACTCGATTGTAGTGGTCGAGTTTACTCGACTTTAGTGGTCAGACCCGCCTTCGGCGGGTACCCCACTCGACTTTAGATTTTTGTGCCAGCAACAAATATAGCACCGCCATCCTTGTTGCAATCCCATTTGTAACCTGCTCCAGTATCACTGACTGCGTACCATCCGCTACTTCACTGGATATTTCGATCCCCCTGTTGATTGGACCTGGATGCATCACCAGACAATCTTTCCTGGCTAATTTTAATCTCTCCATGGTTAGATTGAACACTTTCACGTATTCGTGAATACTTGGAAAGAAATTACTTGTCTGGCGTTCCCTCTGAATCCTGAGACACATCGCCACATCAGCATCTGAAAGTGCATCTTCTGGACGATAAAAAACTTCCACCTTTAAACTTTTGACAAATGGAGGAATAAGTGTGGGCGGACCCACAAGTTTTACTTTCGCACCCATCTTCGTCAATCCCCAGATGTTTGAACGGGCAACCCTGCTGTGCAAAATATCCCCGATGATTACAACATTGAGCCCTTCGATATTCTTCTTATGTTCCCGAATTGTAAACATATCCAGGAGTGCCTGGGTGGGATGTTCATGCGAACCATCTCCAGCATTGACAACTGAAGCCTTCAATTCTTTAGAGAGAAGATGTGCTGAACCTTCAGCGGAATGCCTTATTACAACTGCATCCACTGCCATTGCCTGGATATTCTTTGCTGTATCCACAAGACTCTCACCTTTAACTACGCTGCTGGCGGAAGTTGAAATATTAATAACATCAGCGCTTAACCGTTTTGCCGCTAGTTCAAAAGAAATACGGGTGCGAGTGCTTGGTTCATAGAATAGGTTAACGACGGTTTTGCCTCGCAATGCCGGCACTTTTTTAATCGGGCGAACTGAAACCTCTTTGAATGATTTCGCAGTATCAAGAATAAGACTAATTTCTTCTTTGCCCAACTCCTCAATTCCAAGTAAATCTTTTCTCTTAAGACCAGTAATCTTTTTCATGGCTTTAAGACCACTTCATCTTTTCCATCAGTTTCTGCAAGTCGAACTTCTATAATTTCTTTCTTCTTTGTCGGTACTATTTTCCCGACATAATCTGCCTGTATTGGTAACTCCCTGTGTCCCCGGTCAATTAGAACCGCTAACTGGATATTCTTTGGACGTCCAAAATCTATGAGTTCGTCCATTGCTGAACGAATTGTTCTGCCTGTATAAAGGACATCATCTACAAGCACAACTTTTTTGTCGGTGAGGTCAAATGAAATCTCAGTGCTGCGGACAATTGGCTGTGCTGAAATAGTGGTGAGGTCATCCCTGTAGAGAGTAATATCCAGAATGCCGAGGGGAATTTCTACTTCTGCTCTTCTATTTATAAACTGGACAATTCTTTCTGCTAAATGAGCTCCGCGCGTTCTGATACCAATTATAACCAGGTCATTAAGACTTCCTCTCTCCTGGTTTCTTTTGATAATTTCATCGCAGAGCGCTGAGATAGTCTTCCCCACATTCTTTTTGTCTAAAATCAATTTATCTTTCATCGAATTTAACCTGTTTTACTGTAGGGCAAGCGGACACCCACAAAGTAGTGGCAGAGTTTACTCTGCTCTAGGGCAAGGCTTTTCGTCAAATCCGCCAATTAGTAGTGGAGGAAGCCTTGCAAAAGTTAAATTATAAATATTATATCATAAATCTCTTAAATGTCAAGCGGATTAAAATAAATTTACTGTGATTCAGACACTAAGGCCTAAAAATGAAGAAATTGATTAGAGGGGTCATTTTTCAATTAAAATCTCAGCCAAGGCATTTTATATCCCCAGAATCAAATCATTTGGACAACGGCAAAACCGTCTCCCTGGGTAAGAATTAGAAAAATGCAACAATATTCCCTTGGGTTTTAATACAGGGAAGATCGAAAAAAATTAAAAAGGTAGATTAGGTAGGCTGTTTTTAATTATGGAGGTCTGG
>MNUO01000006.1 GCA_001871015.1 Candidatus Desantisbacteria bacterium CG1_02_38_46 | reverse complement strand
TAATCAAAGTCGGGTAAAAGTTGATCAGCAGGGATTTCGTTATTGGAATTCGTTATTTTTATTATTTTCTGTTAGCTAAATTTTAAAAGTGGACTAAATTCAAATCAGTTTTTTTAACTCTTTGGGTTCCTAATAATTCTTTTTCATGCCAGAATCTGACTTCTACCAGGTCTGTTTCTTCATCAAGGAAAAGGCGAAGTTCAACTTCTTCATGCAAAGGTGCTTTACGACTAATTTTTCAAATTTTCCTATGACAAAGGTTTAAACTTATCACAGTCCACTTTTAATCTTTAAATCGTTCAAAAACAGTCCACTTTTAATTTTTAATTGACAGGAAGTCCGTCCCTTTTAAAGCAAAAAATGGCTAATTACCGAGATAAAATCTTGAAAAAAGTAATAGCTAAAAAAATGCAAACAATAAAACTTGACATTTTTGGTTTTTTGTGCTATACTATATGGCAGAATGAAAGAGCCACAATACCGATTATCGCAATTCAAAAAGGCCAGGGAGAAAGAGAAAATAATCCAGCGATGGATAAAAGGAAAAAAACTATCCCAGATAATGAGAAAATCCCTTTTCAAGCTGAGCCGGACCCAGTGGTGGAGTTTAAAAAAACGCTACCAAAGAGAAGGATTTGCTGCCTTACTGGACCATCGCCGTGGAGGGAAGAGACGCAAGGCAACGCATGAAGTAATAGAATTCATCAAGGTCCAAAAAGAATCCCGCCCAGAAATAAATTCTCGGGAATTGAACGAACTTCTCAAACACCGATTTGGACAAGTTTTAAGTCGGGTGTGGCTGACACAGATAATAAGACAGTTGGGGCAGAAGTTTTTTCGTGGCAGGCCCCGAAAAGAGAAGATAGATTACCAGAAAGGTATAGCTGTAGATCATGCAGGAGTATATTTTCTAAAGGGTGCAGATAGTGACATGGAAGGAGTAAAGACAATAACAGAAATAATTTTAAAAGGTCTGGATGAATATTTGAGTAAAGCAGAGACAGTCCCTTCGTGGAAGGTGTTGCATTCTTCGCCCCAGACAATCAGGAAGAAGGTGCAAAGCCTGCTTTACCTTCCTATGTTTGGGATGGAAAGGCCATATCACCTATTGAAGTATCACAAGCGGGGGCTGGGAATATTGACAGGTTCAGGTACGAGGTACAGCTATAATACCCTTGATAAGTTTCTCTGTGAAATTGATAAATTGCCTATACCGAAAATAATGAGTGAAGCCTTAGCCCAATGTTACATAGAAACCCTGTGTATTGAAATAGAACTTGAAGATGGAAGTTATTTTTACATCGATGGTCATGCCAAGCATGTCTGGAGTAGCAAAAATATTCCCAGGGTATTTTTCACTACCCTTAAGCGAGCAGAAAGGGGACTGCACCAATTTTTTATCCACTCTTCTAAAGGAAATCCTCTCATACTTCTGACTTGCCCCGGGGATTCAAGACTGCCCGGGATAATGTTCAATCTCATTGATGCTTTTGAGAATGCCATAGGAAAAAGAATAATGAAGGCGGTCATCTTTGACCGGGAAGGTCTCTCCTTGAAAATATTTGAAGAATTTGACAGTCGCAAGAAATATTTTATTACCCTCTTGCGGGATAATCAGTATAAGGGAATAGAAAGTTTTGACCTCAAAGAAGATTTTAAGCCTTTAAAGGTGGAAAAGGATAAGGAAGGCCACATAAAAAAGGTATTAGCATGGGTGGCCGAGGCCAGCTATGAATTAAAAGACCGCAAAGAAAAAAGGAAGTATGCGGTAAGGGTGGCACTGGTAAAGAAACAAATAGAAGGTAGAGAAAAACTTATTCCTATTATTACCAACCTAAGAAAAAAAGAAGAACAGGATATTGCAAGAATAGCAAAGAGATATTTTGACCGCTGGCCCAACCAGGAGAATATTTTTAAGGATATGATGTCTGCAATAAAATTTGATAGCAATCATGGCTATAAAAAGAGAGAGGTAGAAAACCGCGTTATCCTGCGCAAGAAAGAAGAGATAGAGGAGAACTTGCGCGGACTAACAAGAAATATTAATGTGGCCACAAGAGAAGTAGAAAAGGTGAAAAAAGAACTCCAGACTTTAGAAGAAATATACCAGAGCCACAAGGAATTGTTGAAGAAAGAAAGTCGCGAACTTTATCTCTCTCTTTCCCGAATTAACAACGTAGAAAAGAGGCAAGAACTTTTAAGAAATCTTAAACTTACAGAAGAAAAATTAGTTAAATTAAGTGAAGAGTATCCAAAACATTTATCTATCTTAGAGCAGAAATTAAGAAATAAGGAGCAGTATCTTAAGGGATTGATTTCAACAAGAGAAAGCAGGCAAAGAGAACTTGCTACCTTAAATCTTGAGGAAGTGCTCTACGAAATAAGAACAGAGAAAGATTATATTATGAGCAACTTCAAAATATTATTAACCAATCTTTCCCATTATGTAAAAAGGCAGTATTTTCCCCAGGAATATCATTCCTATACTATGGAATCAATGATGAGGGCGTTTTATCACCAGGACGGATATGTTAAGGTAAGAAAGAGGCGGATAGATGTGACATTGCATTCATATGACGAACCTGATTTACAGAAGACTGTAGAATATGGGTGTACGAAATTTAATGCCAGCAATCTTCATACGTTAGATGGTCAGCGGATCTGGATGTGGGTGGAAGGAATGGAAACTAATAATGTCAAGTTTTAGAGTTTACATTAATGCTCAAAGGGACGGACTTCCTGAATTGACAATTTAATGCGTAGACTTGACAAATCAGGAAAAATATGCTATACTATAGGCTGTTAAGGTAAACAGATTTAGCAAGATATAAGAGGGGAAAATGTACACTCTTAGAGATGTCGCCCAAAAAGCTGGGGTTTCGTTAACCACTGCCTCTTTAGTTTTTAATAATAAGGAAACACAAATTCGTATTAGTAAGAAAACTAAGGAAAGAATACTTTCTGTTATTAAGGAACTGAATTACCACCCTAATATTCCTGCACGAATGATGGCTAAGGGCCGAACCAGTCTAATTGGTCTGGTTATGCTTAATATCCACTCTTCATTTTATCCAGAAATTATTGAAGGAATTCAATCTAAAATGGATAAGCAAGATTATAGTACAATTCTCTATAATACAAAAGGAAATTTTCAATTAGAAAGAAAATATTTGGAAGTTCTGGATTATAAACAGGTGGATGGAATAATTCTTAATCCTACTCATTATGCGTCTAGAAATATAGAAATAGTAAGTAAAAAAAGGCCTTTGGTTAGTATATGTTTTTCTCTTTCTTCTCACAGGAAAATTCCCAGTGTAGTAGTGGATAATTTCAAGGGTGGATATATCGCTACTAAATATTTATTTTCATTAGGGCATAAAAGAATAGGTTATATAGGTTCTTTAGAACCTACTAGTCTTGATTTTTTTCAAAGACATAGAGGATATTGTACAGCAATAAATAAAGAGAGTTTAAAAGACTATTCTTTTCCTTTAAATGAATTTGGAAACAATATAGAAGAACAGAGACTAAATTTTGCTAAATATTATCTTAATTCTTCTCAAAAAATTACCGCTCTTTTTGCCCAGCATGATCGATCGGCAATTTATATCATGAATGCTCTACAAGAAAAAGGAATTAAAGTCCCCGAAGATGTTTCTATTATAGGTTTTGACAATCTGGATATATGCAATTTCACTAATCCATCTTTAACTTCTATAAACCAACCCAAATTTGAAATAGGTGAAAAAGCAGGAGAATTGCTGTTAAAAATGATTGACGGTGAGAAAGTAAAAAGTATAATTTTAGAACCAACAATTATAGAAAGAGGAAGTTGCCTCTCTCCAAAAAATTAAAATGGATTCGAGAGAAAGAGTTTTAATGGCTTTAAATCTTAAAAAACCTGACCGACCTCCCTGGATAGAGATAAGTTTTTCTCCTCTTGTAGCAAGTGCAATTTTAAAAGAGGAATTCAAAGAAGAAGGTTCAGGCTTTTTTCCTTTAGAAAATCCCCAGGAATATAGAGAACAGTTAAAAAAATGGATTAGACTGGCAAAGAAAATTAATCTTGACGCTCTTGCTTTAAAACGCTGGGGACCGGGCTTTGCTGGAGAAAAAGGTCCTGCTTATTCTGGAGGAACAATAAAATCAATAGAGGATTTTCGCCATGCTATTTCAAATCTACCTCCTTTAATTGATGATACCTTCTATAAATGTGCCAAGATTTTTATTGAGGAGACAAAAAAAGAAGGAATAGCAAGTTCTTTTCAAACCCATTTTGGATTTGAGAATACAGTGGAGGGAATTGGCTTTGAAGATTTTTGCTATGCTCTTTTTGAAAATCAAGAATTAATTGAAGCGATGCTTGATTTCTATGTGGATGTTTATACAAAAATCATTCATTGTTTTATGGAATTTAAGCCAGACTTTTTGACTATTGGTGATGATTTGGCTTTTGGACAGGGTCCTTTTATTACTCCTGAACAATGGGAAAAATTATTTTATCCTCACTTTAAAAAAATTGCTGCTGAAATAAAATGTCCCTGGGTTTTTCATACCGATGGGAATACATTACCAATTATGGAAAGTGTACTGAATTTAGGGATGGATGGAATCCATCCTATTGAACCGGCAGCAATGAATATAAAAGAAATAAAAGAAATTTACGGGGAAAAAGTTTGTTTGATTGGCAATCTAAATATGAATATCATTGCTCGGGGAACTACTGCTGATGTGGAAGAGGGAATAAAAGAATTATTTGAAAATGTAGGTAAGAATGGAGGATGGATTTTAAGTAGTTCCAATTCTATTGATAGAGGAGCGAATCTTTTAAATGTAATAGCAATGGGAAAAACTATTGATACTCTTTGCTATTAAGGAGGAGAAATGAGGATGCCGGGAATTGGTAATTGGTTAATTTTTTTGGTGATAGCGGGGTTATTCCTTTCTGTGGATACAAATGCAAAAGAAAAGGGATTAATTGGCTACTGGAACTTTGATGAGGGAAAAGGAGAAATTGCTAAGGATAAAAGTGGAAACAATTTAGATGGAGAAATAATAGGAGCAGAGTGGGTGAAAGGCAAGAAGGGATATGCCCTTGAGTTTAATGGAGAAAATGCTTATGTGGAAATAGAAAGCCCACATATTGCTGAAAATATTAGTGTAATGGCCTGGGTTAAATCTTCTGATTATAGTCGACTTCAGCATATTGTTTCTACAAGAGATAAAAAACTTGGTTATATTTTACAGACCACATTAAATAATATTGCTTACGGTTATGTAAGTATAGATGGTAATTTAATTCCCGTAGAAGGAAAAACCAAACTAATAAATAACGAATGGGTCCATTTAGCAATTACCTATGATGGAAAATTGGTAAAATTATATGTAAATGGAAAACTTGATAAAGAAAGTAAAGAAGTAAGCGGTGAAATTACTCTGGGAAATTCTTCTCTTCATATTGGTGCCCAAGGGACTCCACTTTCTTATTATTTTTTAGGAATAATTGATGAAGTGAAAATATACAATCGTGCATTAACTCTGGAAGAGATAATGGGAGAATATCAAGGAGTATCTGTTAGTGAAATAAAGAAGATAGCGGAGGAGAAGAAGGAAACTGAAGTTAAAAAGAAGCCTGAGAGTAAAAAAGAAATTCCTCTTCCACTTAAAGAAGAAATTATTCTTGAAAAGGTCAAAGTATCTCCAGAAATTTCTCCTGAGGAAACTTTTAGCCTTAACCTTTCTTTTAAAACTCTCAAAGAAATTCCTTTAGATTTACCAATTACCATAAAATTAAGAGAAGGAGTACGCCAGCCAAAGCCAATTGCCACTGTTTATCCTCAACCTCCTACCAGTAAATGGAAAGTGGGAGAAACTATTAATCTTGGCCCTTTTTCCATTCTTCTTCCACATCTTGCAGTCAATTCTTTTAGACCAGGAAAATATTATGTAAGTGTAAAAATTGCAGGTCATCTTTATGATTCTCAAGAAGCACTGGAATTAAAAGAAGGTTTAAAATTTCTTAATAAGGAACCAGTTATTCCCAAAACAGAGATAGTTACTAAAACAAAAGATTTAACCCAGGGGGTATTTACTGACCAATTTGGAGAAACTCATTCCTGGGCTATTGATAAAAATGATTTTTTAATTTATGAAGGGAAGTCATATATTCCTATTAAAGGAACAGATGGAATATTCTTCTGTGATGTTTCCAGTCTTATTTCTGAACAATGTAAATATCTTAAAGATGAAAAAGTAATTAATCGAATTAAATCTTATGGCCTTAATGAGGATATTATCAGATGCAAATTAGTAGATTATGTAGATGCTGCAAAAGAAGATCATTCTTTTAGTGAAAATAATGGTTTAGGGGGTAAGTCAAGAATAATAGAAATTAACGGGAGAAAATACCGGGTTACTGATAACCGAAAGGAACTTTCCTATTTTTCCTATACAATGCGAACAGAGCGAATTGCTACACCTCATCTCCTGATGGCAGAAATTCCCAATGATATTGAACGAAATACGGTGGTCAGGGGCCATCCCCCTCTGGGCATTTCTCCTAGCTTTAGTTTTCTTGAGGGGGGGGGAATTTATACTGGAAGAGAATATCCCTGTGATGGCAAACCCCTTATTTTTTCCTTTATTTTTTATCCCAGTCTTTCCTCAATTAGATTTACTGTTTCTCACTTACTATTAGAAGAGGAAATATTTGAAAAATCTGGAGGAGCAATTTCCCAAATGTGGCTTTTTGATATCATTGATTTACCTTCAGCAAAACCCTTAGATATTCCCGTAAAAGAAAACTTTCCAGAAAGAAAAATTGGGATATATTATATGTATACTCCTTATATATTTCAGCGTTATATGATTGATGCTTTTCGGGATGGAGAAGCAGCAATAAAGACTTATTTTGAAAATTTAAAATTAAGTGGATTAAATACTGTAGGATTTTTTGCTATTGATGGGGGACCGGTTTGTACTCAAAGCGCCTGGTATCCTTCAAAAATATTTCGCAGTTCTCCAACTTTAAGCAGTCAGTTTCTCTCTTTGGCCAGCAAATATGGAATTAAACTAATTCCTTTTATGGCTTCTTTGGTTCATCCTGGATGTAGTGGAAAAGGTGACCCGGGGGAATTATTGCCCGGATGGGATGAAGAATCCTTTCAGGTAACCCAGGATGGAAAAAGAGTAAAAGTTTTTGGTATGTGGTCTCTTCCTGACCCTTTAAGACCAGAGGTGCAAAAATTATTTTTAGATACTTTAAAGGAAATGAGAGATTATTACTCTTCCTATGATTGTGTAGAAGAAATTGGTTTTTATGTTTGTGGAAGAGAAGGATTTTGTTATGCTGGAATGGATTGGGGTGACCCTTCTGGTAAAACACCGGCAGAAAAATTGGGTTATAGTAAATGGGATATTGCCCAATTTGAAGAAGCTACCGGAATTGATGTTCCTGAAGAAAATCCTTATGGTTGGTTAAAAGAAAACGTCTGGGATAAATGGCTTGATTGGCGCTGTCAGGAGATACATAAACTCTGGTTAAAGGCAAGAGATTTAATGGCAGAGAAAGGTAAAAAATTGTTTGTGGAAACTTCCCTTCCTGAACTTCCAAGTATCAATATTGAATGGCCAGAAGGTAAATCTCCTTTAGAAATTTTCCGTTCTCATGGTTATGACCCCCGTCTTTTTGCCAAGGACAAAGGCATTGTGATTAATCGGGGAATGTTTACTGGGTTAGACATTTTCTTCACTCCTACCTGGGGACGCTATTCTCTTTGCCGTGTTACCAATCCATGGGCTTATAAAAAATTTAATTATGTTCCTGGTGTAGCTGAACTTTTTAAAACTGGTGAGGGCAGTGGTCTTACTTTAAATTTTGCCTGCTGGGAAGAACACTCCGCCTCTCTCAAAGCTCCAGGAAGTGAATTTGCTCCCCTTCACTGTTTGGGTGCGGCAACTACTTCTCCTCCTGGACGATACTTTTTTGAACCAATCACTTATGCTCTTCGTACTGCCAATGCTTATTATATTTTATTACAGAGCTGGGAAAGAGGAAGTTTTGGACATGAGGCTATTTTGCGTTCATTCTCTCGTTGCTATCTGGCTTTACCAGCTGTTCCCCCAAAAGATTTTGATGGAATAATTGAAGGTGATAAAGATGAAAGATTGTGGGTAAAATGGTTTGGGGATGATAGGCTTGCAGTTTTAAATGATAGTGCAAAACCAAAAAAAGTTATCTTAACAATTCCTCGTTCCTTAAAAGAAGGAGGAGAAATAAGAGATTTAGCTCATAATCAGGTTTTACTTAAAGGAACAAAAGACACGGGAGAACTTAAGGAAATAAAATTAGAGATTTCTTTAGACATTTACGACCTCCATACTTTGATTTTTTTAAGCAAAGAAGAAATTGCTAAAAAACCCAAACAAAAAGAAAAACCAATCGTTTCCATAGAAGCAGAATCTAAAAAAATTCTTCTCCCCCGAGAAATAAAAGGAAAAAAAGTAATGGAAGATAATTTTAATCTTTCCTCTCTTGATAAAAATAAATGGATTGTTGAAGACTCTGAGGGTTGTATTTCTATTAAAAATAATCGTTTAGAAATTTATCTTCCTGATACTAAAGAGGCATTTGGAGTTTATCCCAAGTTATATTCAAAACTCAGTTTTAAAAAGCCATTAACTTTAATTTGTGATCTTGATTGGTCACCCACTTCTTATAATGAACCTTCAGGAGGAATTTATCTCTGGGCAGATCAGGGAAAAACACAGGTCTGTCTGGGAACAAGAAATCAAGTTTTTGGTGGAGGAGCATATCGGCTTGCTATAGATATAGATAAAAAAGGAAGACTTCATGATGATTCTACAGAGGTTGATAAAGGTAAAAAGATAAGGATTGATTGGGACAAAGAAAATAATATTATCTTTTCCTGCTGGAATGGTTTGGATTGGGAGGTAGTAAACACTTACCCTAATTTTGATTATCAAAATCCTGTGCAGGTAGTCTTAGGTGGAGCAAGATGTACCGGTAGTCCCACCTCTACCCTTTATTTTGATAATCTTGAGGTTTGGGAAGAGTAAAAAATGAAAAGATTAAATAAAAAAGGGATGTTTGTTGCTAGTTCTATTTTTGCTGCTAATTCTTTAAAAATTAAAAATAGGGCGTTTTTACGCATTTTTCAGGTAAAGGTCTGCGCTACATTTTAGCAGAGCAAACTCTGCTCCGATGTATCTTCGGTCCGAAGGACTCCGTATGAGTCTTCGGACTCCATCTGAGAGTCCGTATCCCCAACATTACATCGGGACATCGGACCACTACAACAGGAAGGGGGATTAAAATGTATAAAAAAATTTTGTTGAGTTTAATTTGTATTTTGGGGTTAGGAGTCCTGTTTTTTAGTGGAATTGGTTATGGGACAACTCTGCCTTACGTTGCTGATACAATGACTTCAAGGTTAATCAACGATACACCTGTAGTTCATCAGATTATATTTAGAACTGCAACCGCAGATACAATTAATACAGTTACAATGAAGTTCTCTCCGGGATTTAATTTCAGCACAAATGCTCCTTCACTTGGAACTGTATCAGGCATAGGCACAGGAACTATTTCTATTGATGAAGACACAATTATTTATACAGTAAAATCAGATTCTCTAACATTAGATAATACAACTGTTTTTAAAATAATAACCTTAGAAAATATCAAAAATGCTTCTCAAATTGCTAATTGGCAAGTGCATATACATCGTGCAGTCTGAATTATAGATTCTTTGCTCCTTGACAAATTGGAAAATATGTCCATAATATCCTTTAGGAAGGGGGGTATTATGGGTAAAAACCAAAAGGAATATTTAAGACGGCTTAGGGCAATGGATCTATATAGCCAGGGATTAAAACCAATTCAGATCTACAAGAAGCTCAGACGTTCAGAGAGATGGTTTTTTAAGCATCTGAAGAACTATCGTTTATATGGCACTGCCGGCCTTAAAGATAAAAGCAAAAGACCTAAGAAACTTAACACAAGATATATCCATAAAGTCATTAATGATGTTATCGAAGTCCGTAAAGATTTGTCCAGAGCCGAGACAGAAGAAACAAAATATAAGTTTTTTGGTGCAAGGGCCGTGCGTCAGGAGTTGATTGATAACCGGGAATACTCAGACGAGCAAATTCCCAAAGAGCGATGGATTAACCATATTATCAAACGAGAAGGTTTAATCATTAAACCTGATAAAAGGAGGCGCCGAAAATCTAACAAGTTCTACCCGTTGCTTAAGCCTACAAAGGTCAACGAATCTCATCAAATGGATATAGTTGGCCCTCGCTATATTAAGGGTCGAGGACCTTTCTTTTCTTACCATTTGAAGGATATAGTGAACCACCAGGTTTTCCTTGAGCAATATCCTGAACAATTAGCCGTGTATGTAGTAGACTTCTTTATTAAAGCCTGGCAGAGATTAAAAATTCCTGTGTATCTGCAGATGGATAATCATTGCACTGCTTCTGGCAGTCTTACACACAAACGCTCCATCAGTAAAGTAGTTCGCCTCTGCCTGTTTCTTGGTGTACAGCCCGTCTTTATTGCCGATGAGAAACCCTGGATGAATGGTAGCATTGAAAGCTTTAATTCTCTATTCGATAAGAAACTCTGGCAAAAATATCAATTTGAGACACACACTTCTTTACACAGGGAAGCAAAGATACTTGAAATCCGCCATAATGAATACCAGGCTTATTCCAATAGCAAGAAAAAGTTAGAAGAAATTGAATCACAGGTTTTACCTTTTGGATATGACAAACATCTTAAAGAACTTCCCTTAACAGAAGGAAAGATTCATTTTATCCGTCAGGTTGATGAAAAAGGAGAAATTTCCATCTTAAATGAAAATTTCTTTATTGATCAATCTCTATTTACTGATTATCTCTGGGTTACTGTTGATACTGGTAGGGAAGTTTGTAATATCTATTATCAGGAAAGTGAAGATTCTCCAAGGATATTGATAAAGAGTTTTCCTTATAAACTAAGAGAAAAAGCAGTGCCTTTTGATCCCAATAACAGGTTCCTTTAACATAGACTATTTCCAGTTTTCAATGAGCAAAAATTGCAACAAATGAACTGCACGATCTATGTGCATCTGCCAGCTAATACCTATACAGTGATAGTTACAACCAAAACTTCTGCCAATACAATTATAGATGGACCAACCTCAACTCCTGACCTCCTTTTATCAGATAACTTAACTTTTTCTAAGAACTCATCCTATATTATCTTTTCTCCTTACCAGATAAATGCTAATGGGACTTCTACAGGGACAGCAGTAGTATGTGTGAATGATTTATCCGGCTATCCCATCTCAGGGAAAATAGTTACTCTTTACACGAGGGGTAATTCTGACACAATTTATGACAGCAGGGGCGCTCCTAATACAGGTTCAACTCAGACTACTGATGCCAACGGGAAATGCACTTTCACTATTGTTTCAAATTATACTGGTCAGGATACAATTGTTGCAGTTGTCTCCGCCGCGGCGGATGATACAATTACGAGAGGAGTCAATAAACAGGGAGCAGTAGGCATTTGGAACTTTGATGATGGTAATTCAATTACTCTTGATGCCTCTGGATATAATAATACAGGAACCCTAAAAAATGGTCCTGTATATGTCAGTGGTAAATATGGCAGTGCCTTGCAATTTAATGGAACAAATAATTATGTAGAAGTTCTTCATTCAGATAGTCTCAATCTTACTGAAGAAATTACTATTATGGCATGGG
>MNUO01000110.1 GCA_001871015.1 Candidatus Desantisbacteria bacterium CG1_02_38_46 | reverse complement strand
TTATTTGTTTCTAATCTATTTTGCTTCAGAATTGTTTTTACACTCATTTTATTCGCTCTACTGCCCCAATTTTATTATTGAGCACGGCGTGCGGGGCTGCAAAATTTTTAACGCGCTTCTAAGCGCAAGAGGGTAGGATTTCTCCTCCCTATGTTTTTACGCAGTCACCCGCACGCCATTTTACTTTCAGATAATTTTTTTAAGATAAGTTTGAGATTTTTTCCCAAACCAAATTTTTTCGCCCATTTTTTTACATAGTTTAAATCAAATTTCTCTCCCTGCTGAATGAGAACACTTTCAATGTCTAATTGGTCTCTTCCACGAAAAGAAATAAGTTTTAAAATAGCTACATCTTCAGGGCTAGCAAACCAGATCCAATGTTGATCTATTTTTTTCTTCTGTTTGCGCTGGAGAGCCTGTTGTTGGTATTCTACACTAGCAAAAATACAGTCAATGGGAATAGAAAAATCCTTTTCTGGTATCTTATAGCGCAATCTTATCATATCGCTTTTAAGCAATCTTTCTATTTCTTCTTCCTGATACAAAAAACCATGTTTAGCTGCGAGTAGTAATAATTGTGTAATTTTTTTTCTTGGAAATGTCATCATAATGTCCACATCATAAGTTGGTCTTGGCATCCCCCAAGCTGCGGTTGCAACTCCACCAATAATCATATAATCTATTTTTGCTTCATTCATGAGTGCTCCTACAGCACAAAGAACGATTAATGGCGTACCGGTGGCAAACTCTTCTTCTGCTTTTTCCTCATCCATTTTATCATTTCCTGGTAATTTTTTAATTGACTCTCTTCCACTATGCCTTGCAAGTTCAAAACACATACCCGCAATCTGATTAGCAAGACGGATTTTATCTGAAACCGAAAGAAAATTAAAGTATTTTTTATCTGACGCAGCAATAATTTTTTCTGCTTTCGTATATTTTTTTTGTAATTCTCTAATTAGAAGTTTTCCCTTTTCATTCATTTTTTTATTTTCCAAGACGCACTTCTTTGCCGCTTGCTGCGGATTTGTAGATTGCTTCAATTATACGAATTACATTAAGAATCTCGCTTGGTTTAGTGACTGGTTCTTTATTTTCAACAACACAGAAAACAAAATGCTTGATTTCTTCTTCATAAACATTAACATGAGGAAGTGCTGGAGAACTATCCACAAGAACACCATTTTTTTCATCAAAAATTTTTAAGCCACTGGCATCTTCTTTCGCTCCCTTTTTTTCGCCAAACAAGGAAAGCGACATCCCAACTTCTGAATTTCCAGCCCAGGATGCTTCTAAGAATAACGTTGCACCATTTTCAAATTTTATGAAAGCAGAGGATAAATCCTCCACATCAAAAGTACCTTTGTATTTGTCTCCCACTCTTGACGACTGAGGGGGCCATCCACCATCCACTGCTTCTTTTTTGAATTTTTGATAAGTAGCACCTGTTACACTCACTGGCTCTGGCGCTCCCATCAACCAGTAGGTCCTATCTAAAATATGGACGCCGACATCTATTAAAGGTCCTCCTCCAGACAATTTTTTTGTAGTAAACCATCCACCTAATCCAGGAATTCCCCTTCTTCTCAAATAACTTGCTTTAGCATAATATATTTCTCCAAATTCTTTATCATCAATCATCTTTTTTAAAAAAGTTGCACCTGGAGAAAATCTGTGGGGAAAAGCAACCATAAATTTCTTTTTTGATTTTTTTGCTGTTTCTAAAATTTCTTCTGCTTCTTTAGCATTCATCGCTACCGGTTTTTCACAAAGAACATTTTTGCCTTTTTTAAGACTATTTATTGCTTGTTCTTTATGAAGATAGTTTGGCGAACAAATACTAATTATCTCTAATTCTTTTAATCCAAGCATTTCCCGCCAGTCCACAAATTTTTCAGGAATATTGAATTTTTCTGCTACGAAGTTTAGTTTTTTCTTGTTCGGGTCAGAAATTGCCAGCACTTCCACATTATCTAATTTTTGGAAACAAGGAATGTGGGCTTCCTGTACTACACCACCTGCTCCGATAATTCCTACTTTTATCTTTCTCACTTTATCCCTCCATAATTTTCTTTAATTTGGCGGGACCGATGGGATTTGAACCCACGATCTCTGCCTTGACAGGGCAGTGTCCTAGACCACTGAACGACGGTCCCGCATTTTGATAACTTGCTCAAATAAACCAGGAAGAATCTTAAAGCACATCGCAAGACCTGACACCATGGATGTGGGCGGTACCGGATTCGAACCGATGACCTCTACGATGTGAGCGTAGCGCTCTAACCAACTGAGCTAACCGCCCCAGTTATATCTTAATCACTTTCATTACCTTATCAATTTCAGGTTCAACTACAATCGGTGCTTTCACTGAAGCGATTGCTCTATCCGGGTCTTTGAGACCATGGCCGGTAAGAATGCAGACCACAATTAGACAATTGGATGATTTGATACACCCTTCCCTGTCGTCGTGGCGAGCGATGGCAAAATATCCTTTTTTACACAGCTTGATGAGGCCGGCGATAGAAGCGGCTGAAGCCGGCTCAGCAAAAACTCCTTCAAGAGTTGCAAGCAATTTATAGGCGCGGATAATTTCTGCATCAGTTACAGTATCAATCAGACCGCCAGATTCATCTCTTGCTTGTTTGGCAAATTTCCAACTCGCCGGATTTCCAATTTTAATAGCAGTAGCAACAGTCCTGGGATTCTTTATTGGATGCCCTTTTACAATCGGTGCAGCACCGCTTGCCTGAAATCCGCACATCCCTGGCAAATTCTTGATTTTTCCTACTTTTTTATATTCTTTATACCCTTTCCAGTATGCGGTGATATTGCCAGCATTTCCGACGGGCATCACTTGAAAATCAGGCGCTCTTCCAAGAACATCACATATTTCAAAAGAAGCAGTCTTCTGTCCCTCAATTCTATATGGGTTAATAGAATTTACGAGTGCAACAGGATATTTCTCTGTAATTTCTCTGACAACTTCCAATGCCTGGTCAAAATTTCCATTTACTGCAATAACCTGTGCGCCATGGATGAGTGCCTGCGAAAGTTTTCCCAGCGCTGTAGAACCCTTTGGTATCAGAACTATGCATTTCAATCCAGCACGCGCTGCATAAGCAGCTGCAGAAGCAGATGTATTACCAGTTGAAGCGCAGATGACCGCCTTAAAACCTTCTTCCTTTGCCTTAGAGATTGCTAAAGTCATTCCGCGGTCCTTGAATGAACCAGTTGGATTAAGACCCTCGTATTTAAGATAGATTTTAAAATTGTGGTGGTCGAGATTGCTCGACCTATTTGCAGAGTAAACTCTGCCACTACAAAGATATTTGGAAATGTTTTTTGCCTCAATGAGAGGGGTATTTCCTTCCAGTAAAGTAACTACTGGCGTTTTCTTGTTTACTGGTAAATATTTCCAATAATTTTCAATCACCCCTTTCCAACGCATTAATTTTTCCTCTCTAATAGAAGGTGTCAGGTCTTGTCATTTGTCATTTGTCAAGACCTGACACCTATTACCCTGATAAGGACTGTTTTTGCCTTAACAATATCCAGATGGTCAATTAATTTTAGTGCGCGCTGCACATTTTTTTCAACTGCCTCATGTGTCATCATCACTACAGGAACTACACTTCCACTGAACCTGCTTTTTTGAATCACCTGTGCAATGCTGATATCATTCATACCAAGTATGTTCGAAATTTTTGCAAGCACTCCTGGTGAATCGACCACAGAAAAACGAAGATAGTACTCAGCCCTGATCTCGTTTATCCCCTTAATCTTTAAATCAGAGTGTTTCTCCTCCCATATATTGTCCACCCTCCCGCTCATCCCGGACACAAATCTGCGCCCCAAATAAATCAGGTCTCCTATTACAGCGCTTGCCGCGGACATCTGTCCTGCACCTCGTCCATACAGGACTATCGGGCCTGTAAGGTCGCCCACAATATATACGGCGTTATACTCTTCTTCTACAGATGATAGCACATGACCCTTTGGTAAAAATGTTGGGTGAACCCTGACTTCAATTTCTTTATTCACTTCTTCTTTTGCAATGGCAAGCAATTTGAGAACATAACCAAGTTCAGCACCATTCTTTATATCGCTGACTTCTATTTTATCTATGCCTTCCACATATACATCTTCAATCTTCACCCTCTTTCCGAAAGCAAGTGAAGAAAGTATGACAATCTTGTGAAGACTATCATAACCATTGATATCCAGGGTAGGATTTGACTCAGCAAATCCTTTTTTCTGAGCCTCCACGAGGGCATCCTTAAAACTATAATCATCTCTGTCCATCCTCGTAAGTATATAATTTGTCGTACCATTTACTATTCCAAAAATCCTGGAAATACGATTTGCAGCAAGACCCTGTTGGAGAACCTGAATAATTGGTAACCCAGCACACACAGCTGATTCATAGTAAACTTCAACGCCGTTTTTTCTCGCCGCGGCAAAAATCTCATCCCAATATTTAGCGAGAGCTGATTTATTAGCTGTAATAACATTCTTTTTCCTTGAAAGTGCATCCAGTAAAATCTTTCTTGCTGCAGATTCATTCCCTGTAAGTTCAATCACCACATTGATTTCAGAATCGTCAAGTACATCCTGCACATTCTTGCTTAAAATCCAGGCAGGGATCCTAACATCTCGGTGACGCTTTTTATCTATGTCAACTATCTTTCTGATAATGGGTCGTAAGCCTGTTTTCTCAGTGAACATCGCAGGTGAATGCTGCAAAATCTTCACAACACCCATACCGACAGTACCAAAACCAACAATACCTAAATTAATAATTTTTTTATTCATATTGAGGAGCAACTTAAGAACTTTAGTTCTGATATCAGGACTAAAGTCCTGAGTTACAAAAAGAATTGTAACTCAAACCTTCAGGTTTGATACAATATCAGGACTAAAGTCCTGAGTTACGATCACTGTAGAATTTTTTTGAAACGTAAAAGTGCATCGTGAAATCGATTATTATGGGTGACCAGGGCTATACGCAAGTATCCCTCACCATATTTTCCAAAACCACTACCTGGAGAAATTGCAATACCTGTCTCCCTTAGAAGAAACTCACAAAACTGCATTGAGGACATATGCCTGTATTTCTGCGGCAATGGCGCCCAGAGATACATAGTTGCCTTCGGCTTCTTAATTTCCCATCCAAGTTTTGCCATTCCCTCCACCATTATATTCCTGCGCTTCTGGTATACCTGCCTTATCTCATCAACGCAATCCTGTGGACCTGTCAGTGCGGATACTCCACATAGTTGAATTGCGGTAGAAACACCGTAATCTACGAAAGATTTAAATTTCTCAAGGTTTGAAATAATGGATGAATTTCCCACAACAAATCCTATGCGCCAGCCAGCCATATTGTATGTTTTAGAAAAGGAATGAAATTCCACTCCTACATCTATTGCACCCGGCGTCTGAAGAAAACTTGGAGCATCATAGCCGTCAAATACAATCTCTGAATAGGCAAAGTCATGGACAACGATAAGATTGTATTTCTTTGCAAATTCCACCACTTCACTGAAAAAATTGGTATCCTCAACAACAGCAGTTGTTGGATTATGAGGATAACAGATAAATAAGATTTTCGCCTTTTTACTAACTTCATCCGGAATTGCACCAATCTTGGGAATGTAATTATTCTTTTCTAACAATGGCATACTGTAAACTTCGCCACCTGCAAGATAAACTCCGTTAAAATGAACCGGGTATGTAGGGTCAGGCACTAAAGCAATATCCCCGGGATTAAGATAAGCCATTGCCAAATGGCAAATTCCTTCTTTGGAACCCACCAATACTAAAACTTGCTTATCAGGGTCTAAATCAACATTAAACCGCTCTTTGTACCATTCGGAAATCACCTTTCGCAATTTCGGCATACCTTTTGCCTGAGGATAGCGGTGGGTATCAGGATGATTTCTTACTGTATCACAAAGCCGTTCTACAATATGGGAAGGTGTGGGCTTGTCTGGATTTCCCATATCAAGGTCAATTACATCTGTTCCGCATAGTCTGACCTCGTCTTTTAGTTTCTTAATCCGCGCAAAAATATATGGCGGAAGATTTTTTAATTTTTCACTGCACTCAATCATTTTATTCTACATCTTTAATCATTTGGCTTGCGTTGTACGAACTGCGAACGAATGGACCACTGGCAACGTCGTGAAATCCCATTTTAATAGCTTCCTGCCTGTATTCTTCAAATTTTCCCGGGCTAATAAATTCTGTTACTTCAAGTTGCGCAGACCCTGGTTGTAAATATTGTCCCAGCGTAAGGAAGTTGCAGCAGACTTCCCGCAGGTCCTCCATTATCTTTATTACCTCTTCAGTTGTTTCCCCAAGTCCAAGCATTAAGCCAGACTTTGTCAACAGGAGTGGGTTTTCTTCTTTGGATATTCTTAAAAGTTCAAGCGACCTGTGGTAATTTGCCTGAGGTCGGACTACAGGATATAATCTCTCTGCAGTTTCCAGGTTATGATTGAGAACTGTTATGTCCTCCTGGACAATCAACCTCAATGCCTCCCAGTTGCCACCAAGGTCAGGAATGAGTAGTTCAATACCAATGCTTCCATTGAATTCATCCCTTAGTTTTCTGGTAACTTCAATAAACTGTCCAGCCCCCCCATCGCTGAGGTCATCTCTTGTGACAGAAGTAATGACAGCATATTTCAATCCCATTTCCCTGATTGCGCGAACTATCCGATCTGGTTCGTCAATGTCGATTGCTGGAGGTGTTCCTTTTTGTACTGCACAGAATCTGCAGTTGCGGGTGCAGACATTGCCTAATATCATAAATGTTGCTTCACCTTTTGAAAAACATTCACCCCGATTGGGACAGTGCGCACTTACGCAAACTGTATTGAGGTCTAATTTTGAAAGAATTCGTTCAGTTGCTACAGAACCAAACGCCACCCTTTTTTTAAGCCACTCTGGTAATCTTTTTCTCATAATCAAAATCAAAAACTTTCCTGAAATTTTTAATTATTTTTGGCTTTATTTCTCGAACACTGCAGTGCTCCACTAAACTCATGACTTTTTTTACAGAGGCAACATGTGCTCCCTTTAATCCACAAGGCACAATCCAGGAGAAAGGAGTCAAATCGCAATTGACATTCAAAGAAAAACCATGAAATGTAACCCATTTACTAACCCCAATTCCAATGAAAGCAATTTTTTCAAATTCATTATTTCTATAAATCCAGACGCCCGTCCATCCTTTACGCCTGCAACTTTCAATTCCAATTTCAGAGAGAGTGCGAATAATCACTTCTTCAATTTTTCTTAAGAATTTATGAAGGTCCATCCCGTGATACCTGAGGTCAAAAATTGGATAACCCACTAATTGTCCCGGACCGTGATAAGTAGCTTCTCCTCCTCTCTCTACAGGATAAATCTCTATCCCATTTTTATTTAAGAACTCTTCTGAAACAAGTAAATCTTTTCTTTTGCCTTTACGCCCCAGAGTTATCACCGGATAATGTTCGCATAGGATAAGAGTATCCGGAATTTTCTTGCACAATCTTTCCTGAACAATTTTTTTCTGCAAATCTCTGGCTTCTTTGTAATTGGTCAATCCAGGATCAATAACTTCACAGTTATTCATTTCTGAGGTTGGGGATGAAAAGGCAGTTGTTCCCCACCCCTGGCAGTATATGTAATTTCGGCTTCTGAGTGAGGATAGGCAAATCTAACTTCCTCTGATTTCGCAAATTCACGGCATATAATCTTGGTAATATTTGTAGAAATCTCCTGTCTATCAACTGGTCGGGCGTAATATCGTAACCTCATATAAATTCCCCAATCAATAAAGTCAGCGCGAATAAATGGTTGCCTTCTGGTTTCTTTGATAATGTCTTTTGTAACTTCATACGCCGCATCTATCAATATTTTTTCAGCCACATCCCATTTAGAATCATGAGCAATCCTGACTATAATTTCATCAAGAATGTATTTAGACTCTTCAACCTCTTCTCTCATTGTGTAGTTCATTATTACATTGTCGAAGAGAACAGCAGTAGGTATCAGTACTGCGCGCCCTGATTTTTCCTCACCACCGATTGTTCCTCCAACCTGTTCCATTGTAACATACATTAGCCCGATATTTTTTACATCTCCAATAATACCAGCAATTATGACACGGTCTCCAATTTTAAATGGCTTCATAATCGTAACTAAAAGCCAGGCAGCAATACCAGTCACAGGACGCTGCAATGACCATCCTAAGACCATTCCTATGAGTGCGGCAGAAAGTCCAAGTGTAGCAAGATTCCCGCCAGTGCCTGCAAGAAAAAGTATGATTGCTATCGCCCAGAAAAATATCCTCCAGATTCTAAGCGGTATTTTTAACTTGTGAGTATCCTCATGGAATGTCTTGAGCAATGCTCTTTCAATCAAATGCGTTAGAATTCTGTAAATCACATAGATAACTAAAAGAATTAACATCCATGTTATTCCTTTTGGAATCGGTATCTTTTTTAAAATTTCCCCGATAATCTTTTGAAAACCTTTTAAAAAATTCATTTTGAGCTCCTCAGCATTAAAGCAGACCAAGGTCTGCCACTACTTGTAGTGGGCGAGTTTACTCGCCTAAATTGCAGACCAAGGTCTGCCACTACAATTTCTTTTTGGGTATGTGGATTGCTTCGCCTTTTACATCGAGTGTCGCCTCAAGAACTGCCTCCGGCAATGTAGGATGTGCATGAATTGTTCTTGCTATTCCGTCTATGCCAATGCTATTGCGGATACACAGTGTCGCCTCTGCAATGAGATTTGTCGCCTCAGGACCGATTATATGAACTCCGAGGACTTTTCCAGATTTATCTGAAATTACTTTAACAAATCCTTCTGCCTCACCTGTAGCCAGTGCCTTTCCGCTTGCTGTAAATGGAAATTTACCAATAACAATTTCCATACCTGATTCCATGGCTTTCTTCTGGGTAAAACCAACTGAACCAATCTCAGGAAAAGTGAAAATACAACCCGGCACTGCAGTATAGTCCATCTTAGCATCTTCGCCCATTATGTTTTCAGCCGCACAAACTGCCTCGGACATTGCCACATGGGCAAGCAAAATGCCTCCGACCACATCTCCTATAGCATGCACCCCATCGATATTTGTGCGCATCTTGTCATCAACCACCACTCTATTCTTTTCTAACCTGACACCTATTTCCTCTAATCCCAGCCCTTCACTGTTTGGTAGCCTTCCTGTGCATACCAGTACTTTTTCAGTTTGCAGTGTTTCTCCGTTTGATAATTTACTGGATACTTTATTGCACCCACCTTCAGTGGGTACCCGACTGTCTGCTTTTTCTACTTTCGTTTCAGTATATATTTTTATTCCACGTTTTTCCAGAATCCCCCTTAAGGTCTTTGCAATCTCTTCATCTTCTGTGGGCAGAATCTGTGGCAACATCTCCACAATGGTCACCTTTGTTCCAATCTCTGAAAAGATGCAGGCGAATTCACAACCGATTACTCCTCCACCAATAATCAAAAGACTTGCGGGCAAATTTGTAAGTGTAAGTATTTCGTCGCTGGTTACTATGTTGATGCCATCGCAATCTATCCCTGGAATTTTCATCGGTTTTGAACCCGTTGCAATAATTAGATTTTTACCGTTTATCGTTACTCGTTGTTCGTTATTTATAACTTCAACAGCTTTTTCCCCCACAATTTTTCCCCTGCCTCTGATTATTTCAACACCATTATTCTTCAGTAAATATTCCACACCCATCCGCAGGCGGGTAACGACTTTATCCTTTCTCTGCATCATTGCTAAAAAATCTGCTGAATAATTATCTACATTTACTCCGAAATCCTTTGCTTTCTTAATTCTAAAAAACAAACCAGCACTTGCAAGAAGGGCTTTTGTGGGAATACACCCCCGATTAAGACAGGTTCCTCCCAGCTTATCCTCTTCAATCAGACAGGCTTTTCCTCCAAGTTGCGTGATTCTGATTGCGCAGGTGTATCCTCCTGGCCCACCACCAATAATTATTGCATCGTAATCAGACAATTTCACCTCCATAAAATGGGAATGCTCCTACTGAAGCGTTCCCTTTTTTCTACAGAATCGGCAGGTACTTCTTTATCTCATATGAAGTAACATGCTTTCTATATTGGTCCCATTCAATCTTTCTATTCTCAATGAAATGAGAAAATACATGCTCTCCAAGTGCTTTGCGAACGAGTTCACTCTTCTCAGTAAGCAAGACTGTTTCAATGAGACTTCCAGGAAGAGATTCAATGCCAAGTTTTTTTCTTTCTTTTTCGTCCATTTTATATACATCTTTTTCAGTGGGCGCAGGAAGCTCATAATCCTTCTCGATACCTTCCATTCCTGCTACAAGCATAACTGAAAAAGCGAGGTATGGATTGCACGCAGGGTCAGGACTGCGAAATTCAATCCTGGTTGCCTTTTCCTTTGTGGGTTTATACATTGGAATTCTTATTAAAGTGGAACGGTTGCGCTGCGCCCAGGAAATGTACACAGGCGCCTCATATCCCGGCACCAATCTCTTATATGAATTAACCCATTGATTTGTGACCGAAGTAATCTCTGCTGCATGCTTTAGCAACCCTGCAATAAATCCCTTTGCTACTTTTGAAAGATGGTACTTATCCCTCGAATCAAAAAATGCGTTTTCTCCACTTTTAAAAAGGGATTGATGGACATGCATTCCACTTCCATTAACATCTGCAATGGGTTTGGGCATAAAAGATGCATAGAAACCATATTGCATTGCTATTTCTTTAACTACCATTCTGTATGTCATCACATTATCAGCCATTGTTAGGGCATCCGCATATCTTAAGTCAATCTCATGCTGGCTTGGAGCAACCTCATGATGGCTGAGTTCAACACTAATTCCCATTGCCTCTAAAGTTGATACTGTATCGCGGCGTAAATCACTGCCGGCATCCAGAGTGGTCAAATCAAAATAAGTACCCTCGTCAAGGATAGATGGATCCTGACTATCCTTGAAGTAGAAATATTCCAGTTCTGGCCCAAGTATATAGGCGAATCCTTTCTTGTTCAGTTCCTTCAGGTTTCGTTTCAATACATACCTTGGGTCTCCATCGTAGGGTGTGCCGTCAGGATTCAGTATATCACAGAACATTCTTGCCTCGGGTTTGTCAGCAGGCATCCAGGGAATCAATTGAAAAGTAGATGGGTCGGGCTTTGCAATCATATCACTTTCATCAATGCGAGCAAATCCCTCAATTGATGAACCATCAAAACCCATTCCTTCTTTAAACGCCATTTCAAGTTCGGCTTGAGTAATTGCAAAGGATTTCAACTGCCCTAATATATCTGTAAACCAGAGGCGGATGAATCTTATCCCCTTTTCCTTTACTTCCTTTAATACATAATCTGCAGTTTTCATTTAACCCCCCAAAACTTTTTTTGCTTTCTCTTTAATATATTTAACATATCCTTTTGGTGTCATTCCTTTCACTTCCTCCTGAATTCTCAACCGAGCATAATGGACCTCCTGAAGCGCAGGGTCTTTTGGAAAATCTCTTTTCACCTTTTCCCAAAGTTCATTTTTTTTCTTCATCTTGTCTTCTATCCATAATTAAATTTCTTTATAGCCATTGTTGTATTGAAGCAATTTGTTCCTGAACTTTCTTCCTGAATTCCAAAGGAGCCTCAATTTTACGAAAAGGACTACCTGTTCCACCAGTCCCCCTAACTATTATTGTTCCATAGTTCAATATTCTTCCAAGGATCCCTTGATTGACTTGAATTCCTTCAATTTTTGTTAGAAGAATTTCCAGAGAGTTTCTTCTGATAAAACCAATCTTAAACAAAACTCTTTTGTTTGTTATTCCGAACTCTGAGGTTTTAAAGGAAATAAAGACAGGAATCCCCAACCATTCCTCCTTTAATTTTGCTTTGTGGCGGCC
>MNUO01000012.1 GCA_001871015.1 Candidatus Desantisbacteria bacterium CG1_02_38_46 | reverse complement strand
TTCAATTTTCTCGAGGTGGTTGATACTTCAATACCCCCCTCAAACAGAGTTTGAGAATCCCTGTAACCCACAAGGAGCGTTAAAAATTGTCAATCCTGCTTTAAGGGTATCTTTGAACTATATTATACAAGATTTACAAAAAATTTCAATAATATTCGCCTCTGAGGTTCATTCTTGTTTAACTTTACAAAAACCCACTGTTAGAACCCATGTGAATATTATATCAGGAATAAGAAATGGAAAGAAAGTCAGACAGGGGCAAGTAATTGGATATGTGGGCATGACCGGGCTTGCTACAGGTCCACACCTGGATTTTAGTATCAAAAAAAATGGCAAACCCATAAATTTTCTGGCTTTGAAATTTCCTTCAAAGTATGATGTTGGGAAAAAAGATATGCCCGCTTTCACAGAACTAAAAAAAAGTATTATCAGACAGCTTGCTGCAGTAAAAGGCAGCGCTGCCAGGATTGAGTAGCAAACAGTTCATCACAGATTGCAGATGAAAATATCATGTTATGGTTAAAGCAAAGGAATTGACAGAATAACAGTTTAGTTGGAGTGTTCCACAACCTTCAGGACTAAAGTCCTGAGTTACAGCAGGTCAGGACTAAAGTCCTGAGTTACAGCAGGTCAGGACTAAAGTCCTGAGTTACAGCAGGTCAGGACTAAAGTCCTGAGTTACGTAACTCAGACCTTCAGGTCTGATTTAACTTGACAAAAAGAAATTTTTATATATGATATATACTTGAAGCATTGATTCAAGATTGCTTCGTCAGCAATCTCTATTTTAATCAGGGGGAGTTTTGGGACTTATTTGTGGAATCGTGGGCTTGCCCAATGTTGGAAAGTCCACGCTTTTCAATGCGCTTACCCAGGCGAATGCCGCAATTGCCAACTATCCCTTCACGACGATTGACCCAAATGTGGGGGCGGTAGAGGTCCCGGATGAGAGACTCCAGGCACTTGCAAAAATAATCAAGCCTAAAAAGTTAACTCCTGCTACAATAAAATTCCTTGACATTGCAGGACTTGTTAAGAATGCCCACAAAGGTGAAGGGCTTGGAAATCAATTTTTGTCTCATATCCGAGAAGTGGATTTAATTGTTGAAGTTGTGCGTTTGTTTGAGGATTCTAATGTAGTGCATGTGAGCGGAAGCGTGGACCCTGTCAGGGACATTGAGGTTATAAGCCTTGAACTTGGTTATGCGGATATGGGTTATCTTACAAGCCAGGCAGAAAAGAAAAGGAAAGCGGGTGCCGAAGAAAAAAAAGATCTGGCAGTGATAGAAAAGGTCAGAGATGCTATAAATGCCGGCAAACCGCTTAAAAAAGATGACCTCAGTCATGCGGAGCTGGAATTGATGCTACCACATTCCATTCTCACGCTCAAGCCAGTGGTTTATGTTGTAAATGCCGGAGAGGAAAAAATTCCACAGGAACTATCGGGCTATTCACCGCTTGTCAGTTTAAATTCAAAATTAGAGATGGAGATTGCAGAACTTCCAGAAGAAGAAAGAAAGGAATTTAGGAGTGAGGAAGGTTGTGGACTTGCCAGACTTGCGAAAACCTGCTACGAGTTGCTTAACCTGATAACTTTTTTTACAGTTAAGGGTGAAGAGACCAGGGCATGGACAATTACTAAAGGGGCGAAATCTCCGCAGGCAGCGGGAAAAGTCCATTCTGACATGGAGAAAGGTTTTATCTGCGCTGAAGTTATTCACTTTAGTGAACTTATTAAATTATCCTCCATCCATGAAGCAAGAGAAAAAGGATTGATACGCACAGAGGGCAGGGATTACATTTTACAGGATGGAGATGTAGTGCAATTTAGGTTCAACGTCTAACAAAGAAAGAGGAGGCAGGATGCTAAGAAATTACGAATGTGTTCTGGTGCTTGATGTGGTTGCAACTGATGAAGAAAAAGAAGGGATAATCCAGAAAATTAAAGAAATGCTTATTCAAAATCAGGGTGAGATTGAAAAGGTTGAAGAATGGGGTAAACGAGCACTCGCCTATTCAATTAAGAAGAAAAACGAGGGAAACTACTTATGGCTTGCACTGAAGGGCAATCCAGAACTTGTAAAGGACATGGAGTCGTATCTAAAATTAAATGAGAGGATATTGCGTCATCTTATTTTGACCCGCAAGGTCCCAGCGAAGATAAAAATTCAAAAAGTTAAGCCAAAAGAAATGTCTGCGAATGAACAGCGTTAAAATCAGCGGAACACTCCTGAATGATGTACAGTTGTACTATACTCCTGCGGGGCAGGCGGTTGTTAATTTCAATTTGCAAACCTTATCCTGTGGAGGGCATGGTCAAACTGCAATCTGGCGTAATTTTATTCCTGTTATAGCACTGGGAAAAATTGCAGAGGAATGCAGTCAGCATTTGAAAAAAGGAAATAAGATTTTTGTAGAGGGTAAATTACATAGTAGAAATTATAACACTTTAGATGGAGAACGCAAAATAGTTCTGGAAGTGCTGGCTGAAAAGATTGAGCCAGCATAATTATCATTTTAGAGGGAGGAAAAATGGAAAGAAGGGAAGGAAGACAGCAAGAAAAGAAGAAATTTATCCCAATGAGAATGAGAAAATTTATAAAGAAGAAATGCAGGTTTTGTAAGCAAAAAATTGATTCAATTGATTACAAAGATATAAATTTGTTGAGGAGGCATACCACTCCTTCAGCAAAAATTCTGGGTGGTCGTATATCCGGAAATTGTGCTCGACATCAGGCATTGCTTTCCCGTGCAATCAAGAGGGCGAGATATCTGGCGCTGCTGCCGTACACCATCAAATAAACGGGGTCAGGTCTTGAATTGTGAATCCGCTTCGATCTGAAGGTTTTTACAAATTAACAAATTCACAATTCAAGACCTGACCCCATAAAAGGGAGATTTATATGAAAGTGATATTGCGTAAGGAGATAGAAAATATTGGTAAGACCGGAGATGTAGTGAATGTTGCAGATGGCCATGCTCGTAATTATCTCATTCCTGAAGGGTTGGTTTTTCTTGCAACGCCGCAAAATCTTAAGAAACTTGAAGAAGAAAAGAAAAGAGAAGAAGCATCGAAGAAAAAAGAGAAAAAAGAAGCAGAAGAATTAAAAGCCAAAATCGAATCTTTATCCTGCACAATCGCCCGCAAGACAGAACAGGAAAATAAATTGTTTGGTTCAATTACGCCTGCTGATATATCGGAAGAGCTATTAGCAAAAGGCGTGGAGATAGATAAGAAAAAAATAGAAATTGCCCAGCCCGTTAGAGAATTTGGAATTTACACCATACCGGTCAGGATTCATCCTGAAGTGGAAGCGCATATTAAAATCTGGGTCGTTAAAGAGTAAATGGAGCGAAAAAATGATGGAGAAGATACCGCCACAAAATTTAGAAGCAGAGATATCTGTACTTGGTTCAATGATGTTAGAAAAGGAATCAATTTTAAAGGTTATAGAGATACTTAATGAGGAAGATTTTTACAAGGATGCACACAGGGAAATTTACAGAGCGATAGCAAGTCTTTATGACAGAGGTGAACCCATTGACCTTGTTACACTGGCGAATGAATTGAGGAAGGGGGAAATTCTTGAGAAGATAGGCGGTGCTACATATCTGACATCTTTACTTGATGCTGTTCCAACCGCTGCAAATGTTGAATACTATGCAAAAATTGTAAAAGAGAAATCAATGCTGCGTTCCCTTATCAATGCCTCATCGCAGATTGTCCAGATGGGGTATGAAGAGGGAGATGCCAATGCATTAATTGACAGGGCCCAGTCTTTGATATTTGGACTCACACAGGATAGAATGGGACAGGGATTTATATCCATCAAACAGTTAGTAAAAGACAGTTTTGAGTACATTGAATCTCTTTATCATCGAAAAGAACATGTTACAGGCCTGGCAACAGGATTCAAAGATTTTGACTTGATGACAAGTGGACTTCAAACAGCAGATTTCATAGTTATTGCCGGAAGGCCCTCAATGGGTAAGTCATCTCTATGTTTGAATATTGCAACCCATGTTGCTATAGAGGAAAAAAAACCTGTAGCAATGTTCAGTTTAGAAATGTCAAAGGACCATCTTGTCCAGAGGATGCTGTGTTCTGAAGCCAGGGTGGATATGAGCAAGTTACGGACAGGATTCTTGAGCGAAGAGGACTGGCATCCGCTGACAACTGCGGCAAGCAGGCTTTCTGAGTCGCCAATATTTATTGATGATACGCCAGGTATTAGCGTTCTTGAAGTGAGGGCAAAGGCAAGAAGACTGAAAGCAGAACATGATATTGCGTTAGTGATTATTGACTACTTGCAGTTGATGCAGAGCCATGAAAAAGTTGAATCCAGACAGCAGGAAGTCTCGGAGATTTCAAGGTCTCTCAAGTCCCTGGCGAGAGAATTGAATATTCCTCTCATTGTAGTTTCTCAATTGAGCCGGGCAGTTGAAACGAGGAAAGAAGATTACAGACCCAGACTTTCCGACTTAAGAGAATCAGGCGCAATTGAGCAGGATGCGGATCTGGTTGCCTTCGTGTTCAGGGAAGAGGCTTATCATCCGGATAATGAGAAAGTCAGGGGATTGGCTGAGATTATAATAGGCAAGCAGAGAAATGGGCCTGTGGGAAAAATTAATCTTGCATGGTTGGGCAGGTTCACCAGATTTGAAAATTTAGCTAAAACATGAAAAAAATTGATTTGCACGTGCATACAAATAAGAGTGATGGAACATTCTCGCCTGAGGAAGTTGTGGATTATGCGCATAGCATCGGGCTCGCAGCAATTGGAATCACTGACCATGATACGGTTGCCGGTATTGGCCCAGCAATAGAGCAGGCAAAGAAATATGATATTGAAATTGTTCCCGGCATTGAAATTAGCGCTGAATGGACAGAGGAAAAACAAGAACTGGAAATACATATGTTAGGTTATTTTATTAACTGGCAGAGTCAGGATTTCCAGAAAAAACTTGATGACCTTTCTGTGGCAAGGGTAAAGAGAGCTGAAAAGATTATTGAAAAGTTAAAACAGTATGGCATTTCTCTTGATATGGAAGATGTTCAGGAATTTGCCCCATCCACTGAATCGATTGGCAGGCTTCACATCGCACAGGCAATGGTGAAAGAAGGATGCGTTTCATCAATTAACCGGGCATTTGACCAATACATTGGAAACAATAAACCCTGCTATGTTTCAAAGTATCAGTTGAACCCAGAAGGAGCAGCGCAAATTATAAAGGAAATAGGAGGGATTGCAGTAATTGCTCATCCGGGCTTGCTTAACTTAGATTTTGTCGATAATCTAATCCATCGCCTGGTTAAAAACGGACTTGATGGAATTGAGGTTTATTATCCTGAACATAGAAATAATGTAATCACTCATCTGAAAGAAATAGCAAAGGAATATAATTTATTGGTCACTGGCGGCACCGATTGCCATGGGCTGGCAAAGGAACGCATTCTGATGGGCACGCTTGATATCCCATACGAATTACTGGAAAAAATGAAACAACGAATAGAAGGTGTCAGGTCTTGACAAAGACCTGACACCTTCATCGGGGCGTAGCGCAGCCTGGTAGCGCACACGCTTGGGGTGCGTGTGGTCGCCCGTTCAAATCGGGTCGCCCCGACCAGAATAAGAACCTGCTTCGCCAGAAGTAGGCTCTCTGGAAGAGCAGAACCTTGTTGCCTCTTACAGAGCATACTCCTGTCGAAGAAAAACGTCGGGAGTGGGTCGCAATAAGAACCTGCTTCGCAGAACCTTGTTGCTCGAAGAAAAACGTCGGGAGTGGGTCGCAATAAGAACTTTCCTCAAAGTAATTTGTCAAAAAAGGAGGTGATTTTATAGAGCGGTGGAGTAAAAGTTAAAAATACAAGGAGGGATTGTTATGAGAAAAAATGGTTTAGTTGTGGGAATTTTGTTGGGTGTTATGTTTATGGTGGCGTTGAGTTATGCCGGAGAACTCACTCAAATTATCATCTACAAAGGCGAGACGGTTGGTACCGGGGTAGGAATCAGCAGTTTCAAACTTGTGGTCGGAGATGAAATGTTCCTCACGGCAAAGGGTGCAGATGCAGAAGGAAACGATGTTCCAATCTGGCCCACCTGGAAGACAGACAAAGAGCTTTCCATTAAAGTTGTAGAAGGAAGAAGCAAAACAGTTGCGGTGAAAGCATTGAAACCAGGTGCCCCTTTATTTATAACCGCGATTTATATTACAGATGATGGAAAAAAAGTAACCGGAGAAGCAATGGGTGAGGTTAAGGCCGCGGCAAAAAAATAGAAGGATATGACAAAAAGGTTTCCCCCCTGCTTTCTTGCCGAGTAGGTCTTACGACGAAAGCAAGAAGGGGGGGGACCTGGATTTATAAATTCATAATATAAGAACCCCTGCGGGAACCTTGTTTTTCGTGGGATACGTCGATAAAAGGTCAAAATAATTGTAGCGAGTGGATGAACTATGTCCATAATATGCACAAAAAGTGAGGTTTTATGTTAAATGAAATTGAAATCAGCCGTGCAATAATTGAAGAAGCCACAGCTGATTTGTTGCACAATTTAGATGTGGAGGTCGCGATTGTCGGAGGCGGACCTTCTGGATTGATTGCTGGATTTTATCTTGCCAGACAGGGACACAAAGTCGCCATTTTTGAGAGAAAACTTTCCACTGGAGGTGGAGTATGGGGTGGCGGAATGTTATTTCCTAAGATTGTAGTTCAGGAACAGGCAAAGAAAATCTTAGATGAGTTTGGAATCAAACTTAAAAAAAAGAAAAACCTTTATGCATCTAATTCAGTTGAGGTTGTTGCAAAACTTACATCCCGTGTAATTGATAGTGGAGTGCAAATTTTTAATGGTATTTCAGCAGAGGATGTTTTAATCCGAAGACAAAAGGTCTGTGGTATAGTGATTAACTGGTCAGCAGTGGAAATAGCACAATTGCATGTTGACCCGCTTACAATTGGAGCTAAATTTGTAATTGATGCTACAGGACACGCTGCTGAGCTCTGTCATATTGTTCAAAACAAAGTTGGAAAATTAAATACGCCTTCCGGGAAAATAGAAGGTGAGAAATCAATGTGGGCAGATGAAGCGGAAAGGCAGACAATTGAAAATACAAAAGAGGTGTATCCCGGGCTTTTTGTAACAGGAATGGCAGCTAATGCTGTATTCGGCGGACCAAGAATGGGTCCAATTTTTGGAGGAATGTTTCTGTCAGGTGAAAAAGTCGCACGCCTGATTCATAAAAGATTATTCTGAGGTTTTTATGCACGAAGAGAGAATTTATCGCCGGGATTACATAACAGAAGACCTCAAAGGTTTTGAGGTTGTCGTCAAGGAAACAGATCTCTATATCTGTGCAAAGACTAATTTATCTAAAGAAGCGGTTAATTTTACATTAAAATACCGAACCCAGATAGAAGAATATATTAAAAAACACCCCAATTTTCAAACAAGTCTTGCACCTCTGTTCTTTAATTTGTTTGCTCCTCCAATTATCAAGGAAATGCTTGCTGCAAGCAGGATTGCAGGCGTTGGACCTATGGCATCAGTTGCAGGTGCAATTGCAGAATTTGTTGGAAGAGACCTGTTGAAATACTCAGATGAAGTCATCATAGAAAATGGAGGAGACATATTCATTAAGAGTCAGAAGAAGAGAAATCTGGGGATTTATGCAGGCGATTCCCAGTTTAGCAATAAACTTGCGATTGAAATTGATGGGAAAAAAACTCCTCTGGGTGTATGCACTTCTTCTGGTACGGTTGGACCATCATTGAGTTTTGGTAAAACTGATGCGACAGTGGTAATTTCCCGCTCTACTGCACTTGCTGATGCCTGTGCTACTGCAATAGGGAATATGGTGAATGATGTCGGTGATATAAAGAGGGCGCTTGAATTCGCAAGGAAGATTAAAGGTGTGCTGGGTATTTTAATTATTTTTAAAGATAGACTCGGTGCCTGGGGAGATGTTAAAATAGTCTAAAGGGAGGTCATTATGCGACCCTGTATAAATGGAGCAACAACAATGCCGTATTCTTTACAGGAGGATATCGTTTTTGGACACAAGGCAAAATTTGAGGGCATAGAAATCTGGTATGAAAAATTAAAGAAATTTTTCAGTGAAGGAAATACTCCTGTAAAATTACAAGAACTCCTGTGGGGTGCAGAACTTGACCCCGCAGCTCTTTGCGGGTTTCCACTTATCGCCTTTTCAGATAATGAACAGGCCATTCAGGAATTGGTAAAAGCAGCACAGATTGCTCCACAGATTGACTGTGATACACTTTTAGTTTTTCCAGGCGATGTCCAGCCAGCAGGAGTGAGTAAGCCCGAGGCGATAAAAAAAGCAGCAGGTGCTCTGCAAATTTATGCAGAGGCAATTAAACCCTACAAGGTTAAGATTGCCTTTGAACCAATCGGTATGCATCCCTATGTCCCGGGTCCTCAGGAGGCGATGGAAATCATAAATATTGCTGGAAGTAATAATCTTGGCATAATGATGGACACTTTTCACTATTACAAATCAGGAGTAAGTCTTGATGACATAAGGGCAATCCCTGTTGAGAAATTATTTATTGTTCATATTAATGACTGCGAAAATCTACCGCTGGAGCAATTAACCGATAAACACAGACTGTATACGGGTCTGGGCGTAATTCCTTTAGTGGATGAGTTAAAAATTCTCAAAGAGAAAGGTTATAAGGGATTCCTTTCGGTGGAGATTTTTCGCGACGAGTACTGGAAGGAAAGCCCTGAAAAAATAATGCTGGATGCAAAGAAAAACCTCGACGCAGTCCTGGCAAAACTTGGATAAAAAAGGGGACAGGCTACTTTTATAGGAGGAGTTAAGATGTTCACTGGTATTATAAAAGAATTGGGTGTTGTAAAGAATATAATTCACAGTGGATTGACCATTGAATTTACAATTCAGGCAAAACTTGCAAGAGGTCTGCACGCGGGTGATAGCATCTCAGTGAATGGAGTGTGTCTCACAGTTACTGATATTGCTGGGGATGAATTTAAAGTGGATGCAGTTGCTGAAACTTTGAAAAAGACAACGCTGGGGAACTTGAAAATCAGGGACAGGGTGAATCTGGAGCCACCACTGCAAGTAAATCAACCACTTGGTGGTCATATTATCAATGGGCACATTGACGGAGTCGGAATAATTAAAAACAAGATACAAAAAGGGGACGCTTCTACTTTTGAGTTTTCTCTTCCCTCTGAAATCCGTCATATATCAAAATACATTGTGGAGAAGGGTCCGATTGCTGTTGATGGCATCAGCCTTACGGTTGTGGAATCAAAAACTTCTTCCTTTACGGTTTCTATAATTCCCTTTACACTTGAGAACACAATACTCGGATTCAAACGAATTGGCGACAAGGTTAACCTTGAAGTTGATATAATTGCAAAGTATGTTGAGAAGATAGGAAAGGCATGAAATCCCGTGCGCCCATTTTCTTTCTTATGCAATCAAAGTGTCCTGTGGTTGCAAAATATATGGGTGCAAAACTCGGAGACAATATTCTCAGAGCAAATTGAATGTAGAGCCGATTTATTATGAATTACCACATAGTTGTTTTTGATATTGGCAAGACCAACAAAAAAATTGCAATTTTTTCCAGTGACCTAAAGTTTATTTCAAAGGAATCAACGCAGATCCGGGATGCACTCATTGACGGCATTCTCTGTGACAGGATCCCTGAGTTGAACGCCTGGGTTCTGGACAGGCTGAAATCAATCAGTAAGCGGTACAGAATTGGTGTAATTTCTACCACCACTTATGGAGCCACGATTGCCTGTATTGGAAATAGCGGAGAGCTTGTTTTTCCAGTGATTTCCTATATGCACGAACCGGGCGAGGAAATTCGCAAGAAGTTCTACTCTACTCTCGGCTCTGCTCAGGACCTTTACCTTAAAACTGCCACTCCGCTTTTTGGACAATTGCTCAGTGTTGGTATGCAATTATTCTGGCTTAAAACAAAAAGAAGAGCAGAGTTTAAAAAAGTCATAGATATACTTTTTCTACCGCAGTATGAAGGTTATGTTCTCACCGGGAAGAAAGCAGTTGAACTCACAAGTATAGGTTGTCACACATATCTCTATGACTTCCACGGGAAATCCTGGAGCGATGTTGCTAAAAAATTGGGTGTTACTAAAAGGTTTCCAAAGAAATTTTCAAATCCTTGGGATATTCTGGGGAAAATAAACCCAGATATATCTAATTGCACAGGTCTTCCTGAAGAGTGCAGAGTTTCAGTTGGAATACATGATTCTAATGCTTCTCTTCTTCCATATCTGCTTGCAAAAAAAGGAAAATTCGTGCTTGCGAGCACCGGTACATGGGGAGTTTTTATGTTTAATCACCAGACCTCGTCTCGCCTTAGGCGGACAGGTGGCAGTTCTTTTTATCTTTCTCCAGAAGATATGCGAAAAGACACCCTCTATTACATTGATGCATTTGGTCGTCCGGCGAGGTCAGCAAGCTTTGCAATGGGACAGGAGCACGACCATTATAGCGATATGATAGAGAAAAAATTCAGTATTGAGCCGCGCAAATTAAAACCGGATAAAAATCTTATAAAGAAAATAATAAACTCAAAATCCTGTTTTGTCACGCCGACACTCACAAAGGGTTCTGGTCAGTTTCCAAATTCTAAACCGCGAATTATAAACAAAGAAGAATTTTTCAGAGATGCAAAAAGTGCTTACACCTTACTCAATCTCTCGCTGGCAATACAATCATATTTTGCAATTAGACAGGCGCTGGGACACGAGGCAAATCAAAATATTCCGATATATGTCGAAGGTGGGTTCAGAAACAACACGATTTATTTGAACATTCTTTCTACCCTTTTTCCTAATCAGAATGTTGTTGCTACTAATATTCAGGAAGCCACAAGTCTTGGCGCAGCAATCTGTGGCAAATGTGCTGCAGAGGGTATCCAGCCGGAGGACATCGACCCTCGCCTGATAAAAATCAGCGAGAAACCGATAAAGAACCTCGACATCGACCAGAAACTAATTCAGCAATACATCAGTGAATTTGAGGAACATTGCAGTTCACTATGAAAACATTACATAAAATAATTATTGGGGATTCGAGATGGATGAAAGAAGTGCAGGATGAATCGGTCCATCTCGTTATTACTTCACCGCCATACTGGCAACTGAAAGATTACGGCAATAGTAAGCAGATAGGTTTTAATGATACTTACGAAGAATATATTAACAATCTCAATTTAGTATGGAATGAATGCCATAGAGTTTTATATCAGGGGTGTCGTCTATGTGTTAACATCGGTGACCAGTTTGCTCGCTCTGTTTATTATGGGAGATATAAAATTATTCCAATCCGCACAGAGATAATCAAATTCTGTGAAAGTGCCGGTTTTGATTATATGGGTGCAATAATCTGGCAGAAGGTTACCACCTGCCATACAACTGGCGGTGCGACAGTAATGGGTTCTTTTCCTTATCCAAGGAGCGGAATTATCAAACTTGACTACGAATTTATTTTGATTTTTAAAAAATATGGGGACCCACCCAAGGTTTCGAGAGAAATTAAAGAACAATCAAAACTAACACAGGAAGAATGGAATAAATATTTTATAGGACACTGGAATTTTTCTGGTGCAAAGCAGGATAAACATCTCGCAATGTTTCCTGAAGAATTGCCAAGGCGCCTTATTAAAATGTTCAGTTTTGTAGGCGATACCGTGCTTGACCCATTCTTAGGAAGCGGGACAACTTCTCTGGTGGCTAAAAATTTGAATAGAAACTCTATCGGATATGAAGTAAATGAAGATTTTTTGCCAGTCATAAAAGAAAAATTGGGGGCAAAACAACAAGATGCGAATTTTGAAATAATCAGCCAGGAAAAACCGAAAGTAGACTTTAAAGAAGAAATTAAAAAATTGCCCTATATTTTTAAAGACCCGATAAAATTCGACAAAAAAATAGACATTAAAAAGCTGAGATTTGGTTCAAAAATAGATAGTGTCCATTACGAAAGAGAAAGATACTATAGTGTAAAGGAGATAATTTCCCCGGAAACTTTGATTTTAAATAATGGATTAAAAATCAAGTTATTGGGAGTGAAAGAAAAACCAGAAAAAAGTGAAGAGGCAGTTCATTTTTTAAGAGAAAAAACCCAGGGGCAAAAGGTGTTTTTGAAATTTGATAATGTGAAATATGATGAAAAAAATAATTTACTTTGCTATCTCTATCTATGGAATAGGACTTTTTTAAACGCGCACCTGATTAAAAATGGTCTGGTTTATGCAGATAATGTTCTTGATTATAAATATAAGACAAAATTTGGGTAGCGTATAGAAAATTGGGTCTAATAAGTTCCAAAAGGGCTCTTTGAAAATTAATTTTCTCGTCGTAAAATTAGCCTTTTTGTGATATAATTAAGGGAAAATATCCCCTATATCATACTCACAAGGAGGCTAAAAATGCGTAAATGTAAGCACAGGCTGCGATGTCCAAATTGTCAAAGCTTAAACACAAAGCGCAAGGGTAATTTCCAGACTAAAAAGGGTAAAAAGAGAAATCGCTGGCATTGCCA
>MNUO01000071.1:7714-24243 GCA_001871015.1 Candidatus Desantisbacteria bacterium CG1_02_38_46 | reverse complement strand
AAATAGCCTATCCCGAATGCCAGTCCAGCAATAATAACGCAAATTATTACAATCTGAATTACTCTCATGCCTGCCTCCTTCCAATCATTTGTTTTCCTGCTTTCAGCATTTCCCTAACTTTTACAGGACTATTTGCCTCTGCGTAAATCCTGACGAGTGGTTCAGTACCTGATGGTCTTAACAAAAGCCATGCTTCCCCTCCAATAATATTCGAGGAACCAAGGATGAATTTCATTCCGTCATATGTCCTGATTTCCCTGACCTTCATCCCTGCTATTCTTTTTGGAACTTTTTTAATAATCACACTATTTATTTTTTCTTTAATACCTTGACACTTTAATACTTTGACACTTTGATTTATCTTTATGTCTACTCTGTCATAATAGGATTTTCCAAATTTCTGTTCAAGTTCATTGAGAATGCAGGATAACTTCTTCTTTTTCTTAGCAATCATTTCAAGGAAAAAAAGTAAACTCAATATCCCATCCCTTTCAGGAATATACCCTTTGTAACCGAACCCTCCGCTTTCCTCGCCTCCTATAAGCACATTATGAGTCTGCATTAAACAAGCCACGTATTTGAATCCTACAGGGACTTCCTGAAAAGATAAACCATATTGATGAGCAATCCTTTCTCCAAGATATCCTAACGAAATTGTCTGCACAACTTTTCCTTTTAATCCCTTCACTTCTGTTAAATAAGAAAGAATCAGAGGAAAGACCTGATGCGGTGTAAGGTATCTGCCAGTATCATCTACTAACCCAATTCTATCTGCATCTCCATCAGTTGCAATTCCAATATCGGCTTTTTTCTTAACCACCTCTTTTATCAAATCTTTCAGGTTTTTCTTGATCGGCTCTGGGTTAATTCCACCAAAAAGAGGGTCTGGATTTGAATGAATGGAAAACATTTTACACTTTGTGTTCTTTAATATTCCAGGTAGTAATCCGCTCCCCACCCCGAACATAGGGTCGTATATTATTTTTAATCGAGCGTTTCTTAAAAGTTCCATATTAACCAGAGACTTTACTTTTTTAAAATAAGCAGGAATTAAATCCTTGACTTCAATTTTCCCATTGCTATCTTTTGGTTTATTCCTGAACAGATAGTGTTCAATCTCTTCTGTTATTGCTTTATCTGCCGAGGCACCAAATTCTGTTTTAATCTTAAGTCCGTTAAAATTTGGTGGATTATGACTGGCTGTAATCATTATTCCAAGACCGGCTTTTTCATTCATTTCATTCATTTCATTCACAACTGAATATGAAAGCGCCGGGCTTGAAAGAGCACAGGAACTTAAGATAACTTTAATTCCATTACCGCAAAGCACTCTTGCTACAGCCATTGCAAATTTGTCCGAAAGGAAACGTGTGTCGTAACCAACAACCACCTTCTGAAAATCTGAGACTTTCTTTTTAAGATAGTCTGCCACTGCCTGAGTAACCATTCTCACGTTCTCAAATGTAAAATCCTTAGCAATTATTCCCCGCCATCCATCTGTCCCAAATTTAATTTCTACATTTTTTCTCTTCACCCATCTTCCTTTTTGGTGTCAGGTCTTGACATGTAATCAGGACTTTAGTCCTGATATTTGTCATATGTCAGGTCTTGACATGTAACTCAGGACTTTAGTCCTGATATTTGTCATATGTCAGGTCTTGACATGTAACTCAGGACTTTAGTCCTGATATTTGTCATATGTCAAGACCTGACACCTAAATCTGGCTGAATGCTTTCACTGTGCTTCTATCTCCGAGAGCCACTCCCTCAGATATAAGGACATTGTTCTCTATCTGGCAATGTTTACCAACTATACAACCTTCCATTTTAGTTTCTCTGCCAACCTTTGTTCCATCCAGAATTAGGCTGTTAATTATATTTGCATTACTTTCAATAACACAATTTTTACCGATGACACTGAAAGGGGATATTTCTACTTCGTCTGCAATTTTGCAATTTTCACCTATCATAATAGGTCCAACAAGTTTTGCCCGTGGAGAAATTCTGGAATTTCCTTCAACCCATACATTATTTTCTACTTTCCTGAATAATAAGAAGGAAAAGACAATCTTTTCTTCAAGTATATCCCGATGCGCCTGTTTATATTTTTCAAGCGTTCCTATATCCAGCCAGTAGTTTTTGGTCACATACCCGAAGAACTTTTCTCTTCTTTGCAAAAGTACAGGAAAAAGTTCCCTCTCAATAGAAAAATTCCTTTTAGGTGGAATGTATGAAAGGACATCTGGTTCAAATATATATATTCCGGCATTTATAGTTTTACAACCACTTGCCTCTGCCCAGCTGGGCTTTTCAAGAAATTGTTCAATACTCCCTTTTTTATCAAGTTTGACAAGTCCGTAGGAAGTAGGGTCATCTACAACACTTAGAGAAATGGTTGCTTTTGCACGCCTTTCTTGATGAAATGAAATAAAATTGGCGAGATTAATACTGGTGAGTATATCGCCGTTTAAGACTAAAAAGGATTCTTTTTTAAGAAAATTCTCTGCATTCTTCAGTGCGCCGGCAGTACCCAGTGGTTCTTCCTCAACCACACACCTGATTGAAATTCTCCAGTCCTTTTTAGATTCTAAAAAATCCTTAATTCTTTTTGACAAATAACCCAGACTAAATATGACCTCGCTAATCCCGTATTTCTTTAACAATTCTATTTGATAAACAATAAAAGGATGATTTAAAAGCGGAATAAGTGGTTTCGGCGTATTGGTTGTTAAGGGCAGCAACCTCGTCCCTTTACCTCCTAATAAAATTATCGCTTTCATCCTAAATCTCCTTCTTCCTGATTTTCCTTTTTAACTCATCCCCTTTGGCAATCATCAAGAGAACTATTATTGCAAAAATTGCAAGTGCCTGGATAAGGATGACCAGTGCATCTCCTCTTGTAATCCTTGGTAAAAGAATAGAGTTTATTCCCACACAGAAAGAAACAAGATATATAAATAATACTGCCTGTTTCTGAGTCATTCCAAGTGTAACAAGGCGATGGGAAAAATGGCTTTTATCAGCAGAAAATATGGACCTGTGTTGTTTAATCCTGATATAAATAACTGAAAGAGTATCAAAAATCGGAACACCAAGTATCAGAAGAGGTGTAATTACTGGTAAACGTGTAAGTAAACTTCCTTTTAAATAACCTCCCATTGCAGCAGTACCCCCGATGATGAAACCAATAAATAAACTACCGGCATCTCCCATAAATATCCTGGCAGGATTAAAGTTATACTTCAGAAAACCAATAAGACTGCCGACGAGTATCATCATCAAGAGATTGAGGTCAGAAAGTCCCTGACGTCCATACACAAGAAAGAACATAAGAGAAGAAATACCTCCTACACCTGCTGATAAACCATCCATATTATCTAACAGATTAAAAGAATTAGTAATACCCACGACCCAGAGAATAGTTATTATTGAACTGACATAGACATTCGGGATAAATAGACTTATTCTAATTCCATAGATAACGAGGATTAAGCCCGCAAAAATCTGCGCGCCCAACTTTATCCATGCATTCAATCCTCTGATATCATCAATCATCCCTGTAAGAAATACAATAGAACTTCCCAGAAGCAAACCTGTAAACTCATTCTCAAAACCCCGTGTAAACAGGTTGAATCTATGAGCAAGAGCGAAAATAATAAGAAATGAAAGATAGATTGCAATTCCGCCTGTCCTCGGTTTTGGCTCAGTGTGAATTTTACGATGATTGGGCTGGTCAAGTATATTAAACTTCAATGCAATCCAGCCCATTAATGGAGTAAGGCTATAAGACAAAATAAACGAACCCGACAGAATTAACAGATATTTCATCAAAGTCTCAGTACTTTCCTTTTTTTAATTATATTTCTCGTATCTAAAATTAAGTGCGAATTTTTCACAATCCACTCATAATCATAATTTGAATGGTCAGTAAGTATTACCACACAATCAGCAGACCTGAGTAATACAGGAGTGAGCTTTGCCGATTTTAGAAAATTTTTGCCAATTTTTAGCATTGGTACATAAGGGTCATTATAAAGAACTTTTGCATCTTCCTCTTTCAGAAGTTCAATCACTTTCAGGGCTGGAGAGTTTCGGACATCTGATATATCTTTTTTAAATGCAGCCCCTAATATTACTATCTTGCTTTTACTTACTGACTTAGCCTTATGTTGTAATAACTTCAGGATTTTTGAAACTACATAATAGGGCATATTGGAATTAATCTCTGCTGCCAGTTCAATAAAACGGGTATGGAAATCGTATTCTTTTGCTTTCCAGGAAAGATAAACCGGGTCTACTGGAATGCAATGTCCGCCCACTCCGGGTCCGGGCTTAAATGACATAAACCCGAAAGGTTTGGTCTTCGCCGCTTCAATTACTTCCCATATGTTTATTTTCATCCGGTCACAAAGAAGCATTAATTCATTTACAAGTGCAATATTGACATTCCGGAAGATATTCTCCAGCAATTTTGACATTTCCGCAACTTCCGGGCTTGAAACCGGGATTACCTTTGATATAAACTGGTTATAAAATAATGTGCCTAATTCTGTACATTTTCTGGTTATTCCTCCGACTACTTTTGGTGTATTGGTAATGTAATACTTCTTGTTCCCCGGGTCAATTCTCTCAGGGGAAAATACTAAATAAAAATCCCTGCCAACTTTCCTGCCTTCTTTTTTCCGAGTAGGTCCTGTGGATAAAACCGGCAGCACAACCTCCCGGGTTGCCCCGGGATAAATAGTACTTTCTAAAATAATCAATTGTTCGCAGAACCTACTCGGCTGAGGCCTGAAGTTTTTTGCTATTTGTTGTGTAGCATCTCGAACATATGAAAGGTCAGGTTCTTTATAAATATTAAATGGAGTTGGAACGCATATACAAATAACATCTAAATTTCTTATCGCTGATGGATTTGTGGTTGCTCGTAATTTCCCCTTCCTGACAACATCCCTGAGTTCACCTTCCCTGATATCTGCTATATAAGAATGGCCACGGTTCACTTTTTCAACTTTATTTTTGTTTAATTCTATACCGGTCACCTGAAAGCCAACCTTAGCCAGAGCTACCGCCTCAGGTAAACCCACATATCCCAGACCGATTATACCAACCCTTGCTTTCTTTTTTAAAATTTTTTCTTTTAATGACATTTCGTTCTCCTCTCAGAAATCATTTCCTTAAGAATATCGTCCAGATTATAATTGGGTTTAAAACCAGTTAAGTTTTTGATCTTGTTTGTATCCGGTAATCGATGTCTCATGTCCTCAAAGTGATTTCTGTATACTTCTTCGTAGGGAATATGTTGAATTTTTGATTTGCTTTTCACCAAATTAATTATCCTCTTTGCAAGTTCCTTAATTGTAACTCTTTCAGGACTGCCTATATTAAATATTTCACCAATTGCTTTCGGGTGACTTGAAAGCAATTTCATAGCCCCAATGGCATCTCCTACATATAAAAATGACCTTGTCTGCTTTCCATCACTATAAACCGTTACTGGCTTATTGGAAATTGCCTGGTCAATGAATCGCGGAATAACCATACCATAATCTCCAACCTGGCGGGGACCACAGGTATTGAATAGACGAACTATAATAACGGGTAATCCCTTTTCTTTATAATAAGCGAGTGCAAAAAATTCATCCAGCGCTTTGGCGCAGGAATAACTCCAGCGGCTAATAGTGGTTGGACCCATTACCCTGTCATCATCTTCTTTAAATGGTATTCTTTTATTTTTTCCATAAACCTCAGAAGTTGAAGCAAGTAAAACTTTTTTCTTGTGATTTCTCTTTGACAGCTCATCCGCAAGTTCAAGCACTATCTCAGCGCCACGGACATTTGCTTGAATTGAACGCAGTGGATTTTCAATAACATACTTCACTCCAACAGCAGCAGCGAGGTGATAAATGAAATCGGACTTAGAAATAAGTTTACGCATTAAATTTTCATTAAGGATAGTATCAATGTAAACCGATAAATTTTTATTGTGGGCAAAACCGGAAATATTTTCCATTCTACCGGTTGAAAGGTCATCAATTATAGTAACCATGTGCCTGTCTTTCAGTAACGACTCGGCGAGGTGAGACCCGATAAATCCTGCTCCACCTGTAACTAATATTTTCATCTCTAATGTCATTGCGACCCGCCAGTCTTTTTGGCGGGGAAGCAATCTCTGTCTTATTTGATTCGCTTTTCTTTAATCAGTTCTTCGTAGAGATTTTCTATATCTTTAATCAACCTTTTTACACTGTATTTTGGATAAGCCAATTCCCTTGCTCTCCTACCCATATCTTTTATTTTATCAGAATTTGATAAAATGTCAATAATTCCTTTGGCTAAAGCATCGGAATTCTTTGGCAATACAATTACACCTGTTTCCCCATCCACCACCAATTCTCTCACTCCTCCTACATCAGTAGCAACCACAGGTTTTGCCGCAGACATTGCTTCTATTATTGCAACAGGCAATCCCTCATTCAATGAAGAAAGTACAACTAAATCTAAATCAGCATAAATCCTGGGTAAATCGCTGCGAAAGCCCGTCCAAAATACCCTGTCGGCAATTCCGAGTTTCTCTGTATAATTTTCCAGTTCTTTTTTTAATTCTCCGTCTCCGATAATCAGAAATTTTGCTCTAGAATTTTTTTCCAGAACTTTCCTGGCTGCCTCCAAGAAATAAGTATGCCCTTTTACGGGCACAAGTCTTGCAACAATACCAATAAGGAAATCATCTGCACTAAAACCAAGTTCCTGGCGAAACTCACCCCGATATTTCTCGCAATCCAGAAATTTCTCAAGTTCTAACCCTAACGGGATATGAAGTATTTTTTCCGGGCTAGCTATACGATAATGAAGAAGGTCTTCCATCCCGCGCCTGCTTACAGTAATAATTCTATTTGTAAACAAACCAAGAAACCTTTCAATCCTGATGAATCTTGCTGCTTCTTTATTTGAAAAATATTCATAGAAAGTATGGCCATGAAATGTGTGAATAATAATTGGCACGCCAGCTAATTTTGCTGCAAACCTTCCAAGTGCCCCGGCTTTTGCAGTATGGGTGTGAACAATATGAGGTTTTTCTTTTTTAATCAACCAGAAAATTTTCCAGAAAGCATCCCAGTCTTTTTTTAAATTAATCTCTCTTTGCATCGTCGGTATCAAAATAGGATGAATACCTTTCTCTGCTGCTAAACCAAGCATATTGCCTTCTGATATATCTTCGCTGCCTTTAACAAGAACAGAAGAATATCTTTGAGGGTTCAAACCCTGCGTAAGTAGAATTGTATGAATTGCAGGACCTCCTATATTAAGTCGTGCAATAATCCTTACTACTTTTATTTTCATTTAATTTTTATGTAGTGGTCGAGTTTACTCGACAATTGTAGTGGTCGAGTTTACTCGACAATTGTAGTGGTCGAGTTTACTCGACATCCAATCGTCTAAAATACTCCACTGTCTTTTTCAGTCCCTCTTCAAAACTAATCTTCGGGTTATATCCCAAAAACTTTTTTGCATTCGAAATATCTGCCAGAGAATACTTAATATCTCCAGACCGTGGAGAAGTATAAACCGGCAATATTTTTACTTCAAGAGTTTTATTCAGCAATTCTATAACTCTATTCAGTTCTATCTTTCTACCGCAGGCTATGTTGCATACCTGTCCTGCTGCACCAGGTGCGACTAAACTAGAAAGATTTGCCTGCACAACATTCTGGACATAAGTAAAATCTCTTGTTTGCCTTCCATCTCCAAATATCGTAGGTTGTTTACCCTGAATCATAAGAGTAATAAATTTTGGAATTGCAGCAGAGTACTGTGAAAGAGGGTCCTGCCTGGGACCAAAAACATTAAAATACCTCAAAATAATTGTTTCAAGACCATAGATTGAATAGAAAATTCTTGAATAATATTCACCCGTCAACTTAGAAAGTGCGTAAGGCGAAAGTGGATTGGGAGCCATATTCTCTTTTTTTATCCTGGTTTTGGCTTCACCATAAACCGACGAAGAAGAAGCATAAACTACCCGTTTTACACTTGCATCCCGTGCAGCGACCAGAACATTTAATGTCCCCACTGCATTCACTTCATTTGTAGTAATCGGGTCTGCGATAGAGCGTGGAACAGAAGGAATCGCCCCCTGATGGAGTACATATTCCACTCCATACACTGCTTTATTGACTGCTTCCATATTCCGCAAGTCCCCTTCAATCAATTCTATTTTATCAAGGACTGCAGCAATATTTTCTCTTTTGCCAGTTGCAAAGTTATCCAGCACTCTGACTTCGTCTCCGCGCCTGACAAGTTCCTCAACAATATGACTTCCAATAAACCCCGCCCCACCTGTCACAAGTACTCTCATTAATTTTCCTCCGTGTTTGGCTTATGATAATATTCTCTAAATGTTTTATCTATCTCTTCTATTTCTTGCTTTTTAAATTTAAATCTTGAACCCAGAAGATTCCACAAAACCATTCCATCTATAAATCCATCATCGTGTAGCTTTTTAATAATTTGCAATTTTGTCTTTTGTTTTTGTTTCTTCATAAATCACTTTTGAAAAACTAATATGTCCTCAACTTCTTTTCATTCTCGTTGGTATCTGAATTGCTTCAACAGAATCAATCTGCCTTACATCATTTATCTTTTCGCTGATCTGCTCCATCAATTTTTTTGGCTCTTGCTTTTTTCTTCTTTCTGCAAACCTTTCTCTTCTTTTCTTTTTTATATCCTGCAAGACTGTCAGTTAATGTCAATTGCTTTGAGGTATAAATGATTTTACTGCTTTTGCCGTTCTTGTCTAACTTATAATCAAACAACTTAGGAGCACTAAGGGTTAAAGAAAATTCCCTTATTCTCTTTTCTGCTAATTTTACATATTCTTTGTTTATATCGTATCCTATATAATCGCGATTCGTCTTTACTGCTGAAATTGCAGTCTGTCCACTTCCCATAAAAGGGTCGAGAACAACATCACCCTCAAAAGTATAAAGTTGAATCAATCTATAAGGTAGTTCAGCAGGAAATGGAGCTGGATGTCCAACTTTTGTTGCTGGTTCTGCAGAAAACGTCCATATACTTTTAGTAAACTCAAGAAATTCTTCTTTGGAAATTGTGCTTTTCCTTCCAGTATTTTCCCTTGAATACATTCCTTTTGAAAATATCAAAATATATTCGTGAATATCTCTCAATGTTGGATTTTTAGCAGAAAGCCAACTCCCCCAGGCAGTTGATGGGCTGCCACTTGAGGCTTTATTCCATATAACCTCACCCCTCATTAAAAATCCAAAATCAAGCATATCTTCAATAATAAGAGCGTCAAGAGGAATATAGGGCTTTCTTCCAAGATTTGCAACATTAATGCAAATTCTTCCACCAGGAACAAGAACTCTTTTAACCTCTTTCCACACTTTTTTCAAAAATTCTCTGTATTCTTTTAAAGTTAAATTTTCGTCATACTCTTTTCCTACATTGTAAGGAGGCGAGGTAACCATTAAATGAACGCTATTGTCTGGCAACTCTTCCATTTTTTCACTTGATTTACAAAAAATCCTGTTCAGAAATTCGTGTGGAATAGGATTTTCAACATATTTAACAATCTCCTCTTTAGACAACCCCTCGTATAATCTACTGCTATAAAAGGAGGAAGAATCATGATTAATCCTTCCCGGGGAACCAAAAGCACTTGTTTTAGTACCTGTTTTTTTCCTGACTAACAACATTTCAGTCCTCTTTCCAATAGTCAACCCATCTTTTGTAAGGATTAAAATCTACTTTAGTTTTTTTCCAGTCTATCTCAATACTTCTGGTTTCTCTATGCTTAACTAATTCTATAAGTGCCTTTTTTGTGATTTCAACTCCTCTCGGATTCGTTCCTGGTTTAGGAAGTTTAATATAATCTTCTCTTTCTATTTTACGAAGGATTTCCTTTTGTGCTTTTACTGGAATGTAATAAAGTCCACCGCCATTATCCCAATTAATTAGAACAAACAAAATATCACTGGTGGGCTGATAATTTTCTAAGAATTCTCTTGATTTTTGAGTATCGACGGTCCAGGAGATTTTCACACCACCAAAATCTTCTTTTTTCTTCTTTGTTATTGTTTTTATCGAAATTGGCGCTCCGAATAGTTTCACGTCTATTTCAGGCTCGGTTATAGGAATTTCCGTTTCAACGTTTTCTTCACCAAATTTGTAAATAAGCAAAGCGATTATTATTTTTTCTCTGAGTGATCCAACTTCCATCCCTATCCTATCAGCTCTTGAACTTTCCAATTCTGCAAGTTGAAATAAGTATGGCAGGCGTACTTTAATTTTATTCACAAGTTTTTCATCATTAAATATTTCTGTTAATTTATTAGAACACTTTTTAAATTGCCTCTTTTTCATTTATAATTCCTGTGCCAGAATTGTCCTTGGTAATTCTGAGTAGTCTTTTGCAATTAAATAATACTCTTTTAACTTTAGATTCTGAGAGAATTTTTTCAGTCTTTTCAAATCTGAGACAGATGCTTTGCTTTTTACTTCAAATGCAAATTTTTTATTCAAAACAAAATCAATCTCTCCACCCTTGTATTTTTCGTAATAATTCAAATTTCCATATTTTCTGAGGTTTTGAAAAACAGTATTTTCAAAGATAGTGCCTTCCTGGATTCTGCCCAGATAATTCAAAAGTCCGCTGTCACAAAAATATATTTTCTTTGCACCCCTCACTTCTCCGTCAATACTTTTAGAAAACGGTTCAATCAAGGAGATAAAATAAGTACTTTCCAAAAAATTCAGATAGGAATAAACGGTTTCTCTTGAAATTCCTATTTCGGATGAAATCTTACTAATGTCAATTTTCGAACCTACGCGGTTAGCCAGCAGCAGAATTAGGTCCCTGAACTTTCCCAATTCTCTGAAATCTGCCAAAACTTTTATGTCTTTCTCGAAATAGGATTTAAATATATCCTCTAATATCTGCCTTTTTCCCGACCTGTCTTTTTCCAATGCTATGGCAGGAAAACTCCCGAATTCTGAATATTCATCAAATAATTTTTTATACAGCTCAAAGGATATTTTGTTCTTCTTTTTTACCTTAGCAGAAAAATCTTTTAAAAAATCCTTTTCTTTTTCCTTGAACACTAAAAATTCTTCGAAATTCAGCGGAAAAAGTTCATAGTTAACTTTTCTGCCGGCTAAAGACTCGGGAAATAGATTTTTTAAATAAAAACTGCTTGACCCGGTTAAAAAGAATTTAATCTTATAATGGTCGTAGAGATATTTAACTGCCCTTACAATCCGGGGCATAATCTGCACTTCATCTAAAAATATATATGATTTTTTCCCTAAGGAAAATCCGAGACTTTCTAAATTAGGAATGATGTTATCAAAATTTTCTTCTTCAAATATTTTTTGATTCAATGGATTTTCAAAATCCAGAAAAATTTTATTAGAAGCCTCGATCTTATTAAAAATCTGACGCATCAGGGTAGTTTTGCCCACCTGCCGCATCCCGGTCAAAACTACGATTCTGGACGTTTCAATCTCTTTTGCCAGAGCCAAAGATAAACTTCTGGGATAAATCTTCATGGCTATTATTGTATCATATATTTCCAAAAATGTCAAGTAATATTAGACAAAAATGGTTAAATTTTGTCCGCTATTTCCCTGCGAGTTTTCTTTTGTGCTCTTTGAATTTCTTTGCATTTGCAGGATATTTCATTCCCAAAATCTGAATTGCAAGAAGTGCTGCATTTTCCGGCTCACTGATACCAACACAGGCAACAGGTATACCTTTTGGCATCTGTGCAATAGATAAAAGAGAGTCAATGCCATTCAAAGGAGCAGTGCCAATCGGAAGTCCGATTACCGGGATAGAAACCCAGGAAGCAATTACCCCTGGTAGGTGCGCTGCCTTACCCGCAGCCACAATTACCACATCTACTCCTTTTCTCTTAAGTCCCTGTGCAATAGCACGTGTCCGCCCTGGCTGGCGGTGAGCAGATGAAACGATAATTTCATATTCCACGCCGAAATCTTTTAAAATACTTCCTGCCTTCTCCACTATTGGTAAATTCGATTTGCTTCCCATAATAATCGCTACTTTTGGTTTTTTCATAAACTCCTCTTTTTATAATGGGGACAGTCCCCACTACACTACGCAGGGCAAGCCCTGCCACTACACTGCGCAGAGGGCAATCCCTGCCACTACACTGCGCGCAGGAACAATCCCTGCCACTACACGCCGATTTTTGGGCATATGTCTTTCAAAATACACCCGTTGCACCTTGGTTTCTTTGCATCACAAATTTTTCTGCCATGGTCTATCAAAATATATGAAACCCCAAACCATTCATCTCTGGGCACAATCTCCATCAAGTCCTGCTCAATTTTCTCAGGGTCATCGTTCTTGCTCAATCCCAATCTCTGTGAAAGCCGCCTGACATGTGTATCAACTGGCATACCTTCTATTTTTCCAAATGCATTGCCCAGCACAATATTTGCAGTTTTTCTTGCTACGCCTGATAAACTCATCAGATCTTCCATTTTGTCCGGCACTTTACCACCAAATTTCTCCATTATAATCTTTGCTGTATTAATTATATTTTTTGCTTTGTTGTGATAAAAACCAGTGGAGCGAATCTCCTGCTCAAATTTTTTAACATCGGCATTTGCATAATCCTTAACAGTTTTATATTTTTTGAATAGCGATTCAGTAACTTTATTTACCCTTTCGTCTGTACACTGTGCTGAAAGAATAGTTGCAACAAGAATTTCAATCGGGTTATCGAATTCAAGAGCAATCCTCGCGTGCGGATATTCTTTTTTTAATCTTTTAATAATTTCCAATGTCCTTTTTTTCAATTCCATTGAAACTTCCAGAATTTAAATAAAAAGTAGCCTGTCCCCTTTTTCATTTTAAATCGCGCCAGTTCGAACCCTTTTTTATATCTACTTTCAATGGTACTTTTAACTTATAAACTTCTCGCATCTCTTTTTCAATTAATTTGCAAGCCTGCTCAACTTCATCTAATGGCGATTCAAACAGCAGTTCATCGTGAATCTGCAACAAAATTCTTGTCTTTAAACCCTTATCGTCCAACTGCCGATAAATATTGACCATTGCAAGTTTAATTAAATCGCTTGCAGTTCCCTGAATTGGACTGTTAATAGCAGTTCTCTCTGCCATCTGGCGAACAGTCCTGTTCTGGCTGGTGATAGAAGGTGTATATCTGATTCTGCCAAGCAGTGTTCTTACATAGCCTTTTCCCCCTGCATCTTTTAAAATTTCACGGATATACCTTGCAACTCCATGATATTTCAGAAAATATGTGTCAATATATACCTGGGATTCATCTTTGCTTATTCCCAGTTCCTGTGATAAACCAAAACTGCTCATTCCATAGACTATTCCGAAGTTCACAACTTTAGCCCGATTGCGCATTGAATTATTAACTTTATCAATCGGAAGCCCAAAAATTTCGCTGGCAGTGCGCAGATGGATGTCCTCATCCTGCTTAAAAGACTCAACTAAATTTTCATCAGAGGACAAATGAGCAAGCACTCTCAATTCAATCTGTGAATAATCCGCAGAAATAAATAACCATCCGTCTTCGGGTATAAAAACACGGCGAATTTCCCTGCCAATTTCTGTCTTAACTGGTATGTTCTGCATATTCGGTTCACTGGAGGAAAGTCTTCCTGTGACGGTACCTGTCTGATTGAACGAAGTATGCACCCGTCCGGTTAGGGAATTGAGGAGTTTGGGAAGCGCATCAACATATGTAGATTTCAATTTTGTAAGTTGTCTGTAGTCAAGGAGATTTGCAGGCAATTCGTGTTTCACTGCCAATTTTTTAAGCACATCCACATCAGTGGAATATCCTGTTTTGGTTTTCCTGTCCGGAGGCAGTTTCAATTTTTCAAATAGAATTTGTCTCAATACCTTTGGAGAATTGATATTAAATTCTTCTCCTGCAAGATTGTAAATTTTATGGGAAATCTTACCTATATCAGTTTCAAGTCTCTTGCCCAGTTCCACGAGATAATCTGTATCAATCTTTATACCGTCAATCTCCATTTGAGCAAGAACTTCAATCAAGGGCATCTCAACATTTTTAAATAAATCAAATAATTCATTTTTTTTCAACAGGGTATCAAGGTCCTCCTTTAATGAAAAAAGGTTAAGCATCTGCGGGTTAATGCTATGTTCTCCCCAGGAAATTATTGCCTTTGAAAGTTCTGTGCTGTATCTTTCCGGCTCAAGAAGATAAGAAGCAATGGTCAGGTCAAAATCAAATCCTTTAGGAACACTGTTGTTTCGCCTGAGAACAATTATTTTTTCCTTCAGATTATAACCTATTTTCTCAATTTCTTCACTCTCAAAAAGCGGTTTCAGTTTATTAAACAAATTTCCATCTTTTAAGAAGTAAACTCTGCCGTCACAGACAATACAAATTTCAACCCTTCGACCTTGCTCAGGGTCATGAACAGTTGTCAGGTCAAAACCTAAAAATTTGTTCTTCTTTATTCTGGACAACAGAATCTCCAGGTCTTCGTTTTTTTCAATCACCTCTCCTTTAACCGACCCTCCTGCACTCTCCATCCGCAGGCTGGCACCCTCCACAAAAGATTTGGCGGGTTCTTCTTCTCTCTGTCCTTCAGGAACGGCAAAAAGTTCACCCTGGGAACTCACTTCTTTTAATAATCTGCTGAATTCCAACTCTGTAAATAACTCAAGCAACCTGGCGTTGTTTGGTTCTTTCTTTTTCAGGACTTCAATTTCAACTTCGAGAGGAACATCAATATCAATCTTAACCAGTTCCTTGCTGAGTTTCACGTCTTCAATATGTTCTTTTATCTTGCCAGCAAGAACCTCCGGGACTTCATTTAAATTTTTCAGCAGGTTTTCGATGCTGCCGAATTGTCCTATAAGTTTTACAGCGGTCTTTTCTCCAATTCCCTTGACGCCAGGAATATTATCTGATACATCGCCAGCAAGAGCAAGTATATCCACAATTGCCTGTGGTTGCACGCCGAAAGCAGATTTCACTTCTTCTATATTGTACACAATTTTTTCATCTGGCTTTCGGTTCATCACGCAGACATTATCGTTGACGAGTTGCAGGGCATCCTTGTCACCTGTAACAATGTAAACATCAAAATCTCTGCCTGCCCTGGTTGCAATTGTACCGATACAATCATCTGCCTCATATCCGGGCTTCTCAATAATAGATATATTAAATCCCTTAATTATATCTTTTATAAGAGGAATCTGTGCTGTTAACTCCTCAGGTGTCTTCTGCCGAGTTCCTTTGTATTCCTTATATATCTTGTGCCTGAAAGTTGGGCCGGGCAAATCAAGTACCACCGCAATATAATCAGGGAACTCCTCTTTGATGATTTTCAAAAGCATATTTGCAAATCCGTACACTGCCCCGGTAGGAACTCCTTTTGAATTCGTCAGGCGCGGCAGTGCATAGAATGCCCTGTATATTAAGTTTTGTCCATCTATGAGAAACAGTTTCTTCCTAATCATTTTAAGATAATCTTTGTCATTAGTCCCCATGAAATAGCCCAGGAAATACTACTCAATCTTTCTGAACCCCGCTTTCCTTAACCTTTTGCAAGTCTAATGATTTACAAATCTTTGAGACAAACCAATATCCACCTATTATGACAATTACGTATCCCAAAATTATCTCGATAATCTTGAATATCATTTTTCAACCTTATTGGATTGAATATCATTTTTCAACCTTATTGGATTGAATATCATTTTTCAACCTTATTGTTTATATTTTCCCTACCTGTTCCTACATTTTTTAACAGATATTTTATTGTGTCCTGACTTGCTTTAAACTTTTTATATTTTGCCTGGATCATTGTTTTTGAAACCGCCTGAAAACTAACCCTTTCAATATCAGCAACTTTTTCTATAGAGCCTACTTTTTCATATCGCATAATTCTTCTATAATGAATATTTTTCCAGCTTGCTTTTATTGAACTCTGCAAAGACAGAATTGTATTGATTGCCGTATCAAGCCTGGGATTTCCAGTCTGAAAGACAATACTTTGTTCATTTTGTTTCCTATCTTCTATAGCCTGGCGAGAGCGATGAAAACACTCTCCATCCATTTCTGCTGTAGTTTTCTCCAGTGTAGTACTTATTGTTCCGAATCCAACTCCGTAAGAAATTTTTATTGGATATAATAATTTTTCTAACTCCAGTATAATCTCATAGCCACTAGATAAATTATTTACTAATCCCTGGAATTCATCTCCCCTGATTATTGTAAAAGGCACAACTATATTAGAATGCAATTTTCTGTTTATATAGGTTAATATCCTTCTTATATTTTTCTGGACCTTATTCCGAGATAAAATGTTCCGTGATCTTATTATATCTCCAATTATTGCCACATAATTTCTCATTTCTCAACTCCTATTTTGACCAACCCTCGACGTTTATTTTACGAAAAACAAGGTTCTCGAAGAGGTTCTTATTTTGACCAACCCTCGACGTTTATTTTACGAAAAACAAGGTT
>MNUO01000071.1:0-7705 GCA_001871015.1 Candidatus Desantisbacteria bacterium CG1_02_38_46 | reverse complement strand
CGAAAAACAAGGTCCTCGAAGAGGTTCTTATTTTGACCAACCCACGACGTTTATTTTGCGAAAAACAAGGTTCTCGAAGAGGTTCTTATTTTTTGGCCATTTACATCCGTTTCCTGGGTTCAATACCCATCAGTCTGAGTCCCTTTGCCAATACAATTTGAACCGAATTGATAAGGACAAACCGAGCGTGTGTCAAATTTAAATTATTACTTATTACCCTGTGCTCAGTGTAAAACCTATGAAAAAGCGCTGCAAGTTCTTGAAGATACACTGTAAGTCCCTGTGGTTCTCTTGCCAGAGCTATTTTGGCAATTTCATCAGGAAAAAATGCAAGTTTTTTCATAATATCAATTTCAACTTCTTCATTCAGAATTTCTAATTCCCGCCAATCATTAATGGTAGGGGAATTTTTAATTTTAAATTGTTTCTTTGCTTCTCTAAATATACTGAAAATTCTGGCGTGAGCATATTGCACATAATAAATAGGATTCTCAAGCGATTGTGCTTTTGCCAGCTCCAGGTCAAAATTCAGATGGCTTGAACTTTTGCGCATGAGAAAGAAAAAACGAATTGAATCACGCCCAACTTCATCCATCACTTCCCGTAAAGTTATAAATTCACCTTTCCGGGTCGACATTTTTACCGGTTCGCCTCGACGTGAAAGACTTACGAGCTGGTATAGAATAACTTCCAGCTTATTCACATCACAGCCAATAACCTTTAAGGCATTCCCCAACCTTGAAACATGTCCATGGTGGTCCTGGCCCCAGATGTCAATAATACAATAAAATTTGCGTTTATATTTACCCAAATGGTAAGCAATATCAGACGCAAAATATGTAGGAACACCACTGGAACGAACAAGAACATCGTCTGCGAACCATAATGCTCCATTCTCAAGAGTTGTCCACCCTTTCTTTTTCAGCAACTCGATGGTATTTTTTACTTCACCTCTGTGATATAATTCGGACTCATTAACCCATTTGTCAAATCTGACACCAAAATCTTCAAAGTCTTTTTTAATTCCGACCAGGATTTCATTAACTGCAAAACAGGAAAAGAAACTAACGTCTTTCGAAAGACAACCTTCTCCATATTTCTCCTTCAGTTTAATAGCAAGATTTGAGATATACTGTCCTTCGTATCCACCCTCTAAAACTTCTGGTTTTTTGCCCAGAATCTCTTCATAGCGAGCCATCAATGACTTTCCCAGTATTTCTATCTGAGTTCCAACATCATTGATGTAATATTCCCTCGTTACCCTGTATCCAACTTCCTCAAGGATATTGGCGAGAACATCCCCTATTACTGCACCCCTTGAATGTCCTATATGAACAGGCCCAGTGGGTCCAACGCTGGCGAATTCAACCTGAATTCTCTTACCACCCCCTGTATTAGAATGACCGAATTTATTTCCTTTTCTTGTAATTTCGATCATGGATTTGCACAGGTATGTTTTGCTGATAAAGAAATTTAAGAAACCCCCGCCAGCAATTTCAACTTTTTCAATAAATCCAGTTTCTGGTTTCAGATGTTTGTAAATTATACTTGCAACTTCCAGAGGTGATTTTTTGCACTTTTCAGCTAAACTGAAAGCAATTGAAACGCTGAGGTCGCCATGGACTTTATCTTTGGGTTTTTCTATGATGACAGAAAAAGGAAACTTGTCAAGCTGTAATTCTCTAACAGATATGGCTTTTTTTAAAGATTCTTCTATTATCTGTGATAATTTCCCTTTCATTATAATTTAAGGATTCTGTGCGGGCGGAGTAGGTGGAGTTTCAGAACTTTCTACTTTAGTTTCTTCTTCTGATCTCCCTCCTAAACTGAGCAGCCAACTCACCACAACCGCACAAAGAATACCTATTATCCCAGTCCATAATCTTCCTGTACCTCCTGTGCTCTTATACAGGAAAATGCCAAGCTGGGCACCAATCAATGCAACAAATAGGTTGCCTCCGCGTGCCTCTCTGAAAACCTTAAAGATTGAACCAACAATAAGCGCAATCACTACTGAAGCTATAAACCCAACCCATCCCATCATCTTACCCTCCTCTTAATTATTTAGCCCTGCGATGTAACTCAGGGCTTTAGCCCTGAATAAAATCAGACCTGAAGGTCTGAGTTACACATCTGACAGCTTAAGTATTACCTTTTATGGATAGCCGATGACCCGATTCGAACGGGTAACCCCCTCATTACGAATGAGGCGCTCTAAACCAGTTGAGCTACATCGGCAATATCATCCTTCATATTTATTATATATTTTATCAAAAAAAGCAAAAAAGTCAAGAAATTTCTATTAAGGCAACAAACGAGTGGTTTTAATTCGTCCCCAAACAGCGTATTGACGAAATCCTTCAGCATATTTGACACCGCATTGTACTCCACGCAAACTGGCTAATTTTTTCATAAATTCCACTAAATCAATATGGTTATGTTCCTTAAGCCATTTATATTGTGATTGATGACAGTCTAACATTCTTTCTTTTATTCGCATCTCTTCAGTAATATCCACATATTCTGTGGGTTGGAAATTTATACCGGCGCCAGTATCCATAAAGAAAACCGGAGGAATGCTCTTTGTTGCCCTTTGATTACTTTTGTAATAGGGAACAGTGGCAGTAAAACTCGCATCGACAACTAAACACGAGGTAGTATTATGGTCAGCCATATAGTCATCAGGAAAATGAGTAATAATCATATCTGGTTGTGCAAGCCGAATAAGTTCAACCACCTTATGTCTTGCTTCTTGATTTGCATAAAGTTCTAAGTCAGGAAAATATCCTCCAAGAACTTTTGCACCAATAATTTTTGCTGCATTTTCTGCTTCCTTTTTTCTTATCTGAGATAATTTTTTTGGAGGAATTTTAAAATGTCCCTTATCTCCTTTACAAAGATAAGCCATAAAAACTTCATCTCCTCGTTTTGCACATTTTACTAAAGTACCTGCACAAAATGTTTCAATATCATCAGGATGTGCGCCAACTGCTAATACTCTCATATCAGACTCCTCAATTATTCACTCTTACATTTTTTCTAAAATCTTTCTTGCGGCAATTTCTGCTCCATTAATATTAATTGTGGGCCAGTGATATTTTGTATCAAAAAATTTATCGAGATGGGCTTTCCAGTTTCCACTGAGGAGATCCTCCCTGGGAATAAAATATGAATGCGCATATTCCTTTATCGCGGGAAGAAGCACACTATATTCGCGAGAATCTGTAGAGGTATACATAATCGGGGTACGATTGGCAATACATTCAGAAACAATGCCATAACCCAATTTCGTTATTACTAAATCACTCGCTTTTACCAGATCATGGTATGAAAAAGAATTCCATTTATGAAGAATAATCATATTCGTAGACTTTTTTTTCAGTTTCGCCGCTGAAAGAAAGAGATAATTTTCGCAGCCCTTTATTTTAGCAAAGAGCTCCCGTGGAGGATTAATTCCGCCAAATGATAAGAGAATAACTTTTCTTTTTTCATCTTCACCTACATTGAGTTTGTGTAAGATTTCCTCTCTAGAAACACCTGACTTGCGGGCAATAAGTGGAATATCTTCTACGATGCGAAAAGCAGACATATCTCCATGGAAAGGAAGCCTCAAAAGTATATCTGCCTTTGCGTAATCTTGTTTAATCGCCTCAAGTAAATATTGATACTGAAGATGTGCTTCCACGAATGGAGAATAAATCCAATCCCAGGAAAAATTGCTTATGGCTATGCCACAAACTCCTGCTTTGTCCGCTATATCAAAGGCAAGGGGAGGAATGTCCCCCACAATCAGGGAAATACCATTCCTCTTTACAAAATTAAGTTCCTCAGAAAGAAGGTCTTTTTTGTTTCCAACAATCAAATCTGCATATTTTTCAAGCGTCTCTAATTCATTCAGGGTAAGGCTGTCTTTCTGAACTATTCCTACATCCCCGACAAAATAAGAGTAATAAAATCTGAAGGGGAGGTTCCTTTCAAAGAGCCCTTTCGCGGCACTTGTGCGGATATAAATGGATACTTGAGAATCTAAGGAAAATAATTTATTCATTACCTCTATCATCCTTGTGGAATGACCGAACCCATGACCGCTGATATAAAACAATATATTTTTCATTGGGTCGTGATGGTTAAACCTTGTTTTGCTATTCTGGCATCCATATACTTTGCCCCCAGGGATTGCAAAACATTTTTTATCTTTTCTCTATCTCCCTTTTTGACATAGGTAATCATGCATCCACCACCACCAGCCCCGCAGAGCTTACTTGCCAGGGCACCATTTTTCTTGGCTTCGGCAATTATTTTATCAATCTGGGTAGTGGTTACTCCCTCTGCGCATCTTTTTCTATTTTCCCATTCTTCTCGCAGTAGTATAGCAAACTTCTCCATGTCCCGGGCAAGAAGACATTCTCTCATCTTTAATCCTGTGGCTTTGATTCCCAGCAGATGCTGGCGGGTATTGCCCACACCATCAATATATCCCTTTACCAGATTCCAGTTCGTCGCTCCTGAGAATCGGGGTTTACCGGTAAAACTCAGGATTATACGCTGGTTGAATTCTTCAATACTCTCATCATCAAAGGGAATTTTTTCTAAGCGGCATCCCTTAAGTTCTGACCAGATGGCATTAACTCCTCCGTACACCGCCGCATAATAGTCCTGTTTGCCCGTAGGAACCTTCAGCGATTGGGCTTCGATATTCGCTCCGTAGTCAATAAACTGCTCTGCAGAAACCCCGGTTTTATTCAGTTCATTCAATGCTCCACTTAGAGCAATCAAGAGGGAAGAGGAAGTACCCAATCCCGACCCCTTGGGAATGGTATTCTTTGTAGTTACATTCAGGCCAGTTTTTGGCCGATAGAACTTAATGATTCTGGCAACGAAGCCCAGCTCACTCTCCAGGTTCAGGGAATCAACATCCTTTGCCTCTTCCTTAACCATTAAATCTATAGAGTGCAGATGTATTTCTTTGTCCTCCCTGGTCTCCAATCTCACCTTATTCAGTAAAGTTATGGCCATGTTTACGGTAACCCCTCCGCCTTCAAATAGATAAAGGGGATAAACATCAAATGCCCCTCCGGCTAAATCTATTCTCGTCGGAGCGGTAGATTCAATAACCATTTCATACCTCCTGTTAGAACACTACTGACCCCACTATAGTTTCAACCAGTCCCAAGAAATATTCCCTGGCCGCTTTCACCTCTTTGCTAGAATAGTTCAATTTAGCTAACGCATTGTAGAATTGCTTGCTCCCGCTGGATTCCTCTTTGGTTACCCTGTCCAATTCCGAGTTCAGCCCAGCAGTACTATCTGCATAGCCGGTCTCGTCAGACATGGCGGACTTGATCCGGGATTTAATCTTCTCATTCCACAGGGTGGCGATCTCCTTGTTCTTCTTCAAACTGTCTGGCCTTGAGTTATTATCGCCTGCCAGTAAATACTTAGCTATATTATTGCCGTAAGCTTCCAGGGCGTCTATATACTTATCAACTTTTCCAGTAAATTTTTCGATCAGGATTATTTCAAATTCGTCCAGGTTGTTTCTCTTTGCCCACGCTATCCGCAAGTTGCACCATCTTTTAAAAGCTGCCGCTATTGCCATCTGGCGGACGAGAATCTCGTATTTCGAAGTCATGTCCTTGAGAATCCTGACCTTGGAGACTTCATTTATCAGCAGCTTCTCGATATTTCCCCCTCCGATCAATTTCTCATCCCCGTATATTCCGGGATTGACCCTTGATTTGGCAGCAACAACACTGCCCAGACCTATCACAACTGGAGCTATAATACTGGTGTGACCTCCAATAAACACATATCTCGTAGGAGCACCATCACAGACCAGGAAAGTGGATTCCATAGAGCCAATGACCGTAGAAGGTTTAATCAAAGCTCCGACTGTTGGCCCAAAAGGCAAAAAATTGAAATTTATTGTGCCGGAACCAACTTCTGCTCCCACCTCCAGGCGTGGACTGGTACCGCCCAGCATAAGGACATTGCAAAAGTTGATTAGTGAACCCAGGGTAATTTTATATCCTAATATAGTTGTCTTTGTATCCACATTGTGGGCAGAATTGGATTCTTCTTCCCATGCGCTATGGCCACGAACCCTGGCCCAACCAACGGTGGAGCAACCGTCCAGAAGCACTGAATCCGCATATTCTCCGGCAGCCAAGCTGCAATTCCTTCCAATCTGGCTGTTCTTGATGACAGCAGAGCCCTGGATTTCTGTACCTTTTCCAATCATCGTCTCTGCTCCCAGAATTTTTATCCCAGGGCCCACTACCACCCCTGGCTCCAGATTATCAAGATTTACTTCTTCTCCAATGAAAACCGATTCTGGTACCAGAATATTTATTCCTTTAGCAATCAACTTCTCCACCCGGGATTGATTGGCTGCAACGCAATTATTAAACATTACCTCCCCCTTTCAGTTATTTCGCCCTACCCCCGACTCTACCCGAAAGAAACAAGGTTCTGAACCGAAGGTTCAGGTTCTTATTGCGACTTTCTACCGACGTTTTTTCCCGAGCAACAAGCTTTGCTTATTTCGCTTTCTTATCCTAACGCTCCTATCGTGTATCCATGTCGCTCTAACACATTTCTCAATAGTTCCAGCTGGGGTATAATTTCCTCGAAAGTTTCCAGCGTCACTGCAACAAGTCCTGTCATACGCCCGGATTTCAGAATTTCCTCCAGGTATCCAACTTCCGGCTGCCCTTGCTTATTGATGGGATGATGGGAATCGTGGGCTAATCCGTCTTTAGTCCCTGCTCCAGACATATGAATCTCCACTACCTTTTCCAGGGGCAATTTGAAAATAAAATCCATTATCTTATCATAGCCCATATTTTGCGCGCTACAATTAGCATGACCAATATCAAGCAGCATTCCGCATTTGCTGGCGGTTAATAGGCTGTCAATGAAATCAGGGTCACAAACGTACTCATAGGCGCCGCTCTTATCCCTGGGATTATAATCGAGGTTCTCTAAAATTATCTCGCCCCTCTTGAGATAGGTCTTCCTCACGAACTCTATATTCTCTAACATCCTTTTCCTGAGCACGTCCTGGGGAATGATTTCAGACTGGGCTATGGCAAAGTCAAATTGCCCGCGCGACAGGAGCTTCTCGCAGGAAAAACCTAAATGAAACGAGATCCATTCTGGATCGAACATATCAATTATTTGACTGAATCTATTGCCAAATTGAGATGGAAAGGCTGTATTCCCCAGATTCAGCATATCTTCGTCCCCCTGAGGAGGGTATTGTGCATGCAGAATTAAAGGTTTCCCACCTCCAATATCATCCACCCTTTTCTTCAGAATCTCCAAGGTTGCTAAATACTTCCCTTCCACATGGGTCACACAATCAAGTATCTCTTTAATTTTTTCCTTTTCCTCCTCGTTTATCTCCTTCTGCCTCATCACCGGCTGCTCCATTAAACCCAAGCTAATCCGCTTTTGTCGAGTAGACATCTTTTATACCTCCATTTGGTATTTAATGCCCCTCACAGAACCGAACGTCCAGATTTCCCAGATTCGGCTCTTCAATTATGCTTCCTCACTACGAGGATAGAGCATAAAATTGATGATATATCTTCGGTTCTGGCAAGGGATTATGTTTTAAATAGCGACAAAATCTTTCAAAGGTATAACTTTTCTTCTGACTTCTTCTGTTTACCCACTTATAGGCAAGTTTAGAAGTTTTATC
>MNUO01000042.1 GCA_001871015.1 Candidatus Desantisbacteria bacterium CG1_02_38_46 | reverse complement strand
CAGCAAGCCACTACCAAATAATACCCTGCAGGATATAACTAAACCAGGAATAATTATCACTGGCAATCTCTGGGATTATTTATTGCATAAGTTAGACGCAAAACTAGTTTTCAGTAATCAAATAGCTCAACAAATTGATTTTGATACATTTGGATATTTTTCAGAGACTGCCACATTAGCTGCTGGAGGCAAGAACACTGTTTTTGTAATGGCAAACAACCCTGCCAATTATTATAGTGCCAGCAACCCCCATAATATCTATCTCGTTGGCATTTCCTATCCCAGGGATGGGATGATATTGATTCCTGAAAACTCATCACAATTTCAGTATTTTATTCTTGATTCAAGTGGCAGTGTCATAACTACAGAAGTTCAATCTCTTTCATTTGGTGACTATGGGGGAGCATTACCTGAGAAAAATATAGATTTGCCAACAAATACCTACAAGTTATCCAAACCACAATATCTGAATGGGGAGATAAATCCAGACATTGTATTCCTTGATGAAAATGGAAACCTACTTGAGCCTGATGAATCAGGCAACTACAAAATAGAAGGAATGACAAGGTTCAAGGCAAAGTTAAACAATGATTACCAAGGCAAGACATTTGTAAAACTACAAGGTAATGCAGATGCGAGTCAGTGGAATGGTTATAACATCGAAATTGGAGAAGGAGAAAATCCAACTGTTTGGGATGTGAAAAGTTTTTCAAGTAAAATCCCGGGTCCGATGTACGGTACATTATACACTTGGCAAACTACAGGATTAAATGGGCAATATCAAGTAAAATGCAGAATCAGCGGGCAGGAAGTGAATTCAACGACATATTATCTTGGAACAAAAGTCCCGGGCACAGATGATAACTGGAGTGCTACAGCATATGACTCTTATAGGAAAATGGAACTGTGGTTTCCACCGCAGGCATTAAAAGGAAGGAATTATATTACAATTTCACCCCTTGATACAATAAGCAAAGTAAACCTTGCTACTACATTACCAAACCCATTATTCAAACCAGTTGGGCATATTTATGAGATTAAACCCGGGTTAACAGCAGATGATTTTAATGCTGATACTTCTGGTCAAAAACAAAAAGCCAGCCTAAAATTCAAATACACTTACGAAGACATTGATTTTGATATCACAGGAGATGAAATTGCTGATACTGAACTAATCAAGAATAATTTAGGACTATACAAAATTGTTTCAGGCAAACTACAATTAGTTTATTCTGAAAACAAGCCAGATTCTTTTATTCTCATCGCTCCCATAAATGATTTCAGTGATTCATTTGTAGTATTGCCAAACAATTCTCCACCAAAGATTTCCCAGCCCTTCTGCTCTCCCTTTATATTCACCCCCGGCAAAGTAAATCGCGATACCACTACCTTATATTATAATATCAGCGACGGTTCATCAAACAAGGTTTGGGTAATAGCGAAGATAATAGATAAGGATAGCAATGTTGTGAGAGTGTTATCAAATAATAAGGAAGAAACGCTTGCATATGTGCAGAGTAAACTCTGTCACTACAATTCTTTTGAACAATTATGGGATGGAAAGAACGATAGCGGAGATACTGTTCCTGATGGAGCATATGTTATTAAGATTCAAGTGATGAATGGGGCTGGGAATATTGCAGAGCGAACTTGTGTAGTAGTAAAAAGTAAGATTCCAATCGGAATTACTTCTCCAAAAGATGGTGAAACAATAAATGGAGTGATTTCATTATATGGGAATGCTGTTAACCCTGCGGGATTCGCTGGATATTCAATTTTTTATGCTTTGTCTCCAGATACTTCCTCCTGGACACCGATACCGGTTCCATCCAGTTACTGGTGCACTGACCCCAATGTTTCCCTTATTCAGATTACAAACGGACTTCTTGCAACCTGGAATACAATGCAGGTTCCAAATGGAAACTATGTCCTTAAAATGAATATTCTTGACTCCGATGGTTTGCTTCTGGATACAGCAACAGTGAATGTCAACGTTGACAATGTATTTGAAATCTATAATTTCAGTGCCTCTCCAAATCCATTCTCCCCGGATAATAATGGTATAAAAGATACAACAACAATTCATTATTCAATTCCAGTCAAAACCCATATTAACATTAGTATTTATAATGAAACAGGAGTGTTTATTGCCACCCTTGTAAATGAAGATAAACCTGCAGGAAGTCATTCTGTTGAATGGGGTGGTACAGGAGTGATTGATGGGAATTACTGGTGCACTATTACTGCAAGCGAAACATTTACTGATAAAAAAGGAATGATTATAACCAGGGATACATCCTCTGTAGATATAACAGCAAATATTACTTCGCCTTCACTTGGAAGTGTTTCTGGTGTAGTAGACATTACAGGCACTGCTGATGTTAGCAACAGTAATTTCGGGTTTTATCTGGTTGAATATGGTTGGGGAGAAACACCTTCATCATGGAACGGTACAGGTGATACCATAACAAGTGCTGTAACTTCAGGAACTCTGGCATCATGGAATACTTGGGATATTGCAGATGATACCTATGCCATTCGCCTGACAGTGCAGGATAAAGCAGGGAATACAAAAACCACCATTGTGGCCCCACTAAATGTTTTTAACATCTTAAAGGTAGAAATAAACGTCTCTCCTGATGTTTTTTCTCCTGACACTGATGGAATTAAGGATACAGCGGTTATCACATACACTATTTCAAAAGATGTAGATATTTCCTACTTAAGGATTTATCCAGGCACAGATACAACTGCCTCTCCTATAAAAACATTTATCTCAGAAACCCTTGCTGGAGTCCATACAGCAAAATGGAATGGGAGAAATGATTCCCTTTCTCCTTGTACTGCTGGATTTTATACCTGCGTATTCTCTGCAAGGAAAGGTTCAAGTGTAGATACCGAAGTTGCAGGAATTACGCTGGATAGAGGCATAAATCCTCCGGCAAACCTTGCTTCTTCAATATTCAATTACGGTGTCGAAGATGGCAAGCCGTATTTTGGGTGGTGTGCTACAGGAAACGGAGTTTATTATCCCTGGCAACATTTTGGATATACTATAACAGCAAGGGGAATAGAATATTATCCAACCCAGAAAAACCAAGAATTATATATTACCTGTGGGGCGTGGGATGGCACAAGTGACCAAAAATTGTTTTATATTCCATACGGGCAAAATGTCACTACATATATTAAGATATATGGAGATTTTCAGGCTTTTGGAGCGCAGGATTTTGGTGCACAATGTCTTAATCCCTACATAGGCGTAAGTCCTTCTCATAATGAGACGACATGGTGGTATCCTATTTTCTTCCCTCCTTACTTCTTCAGATGGTATGAAGGTTATGGTAGTCAATGGCTTAATCCAGATAGTTATTATATGTACGCCTGGATATTGGCACCATGGAGCTGGACTATTAACAATCCACGGATAAATATTAAAGTTTGGTGGAATGTGCCTACCACTCGAGAATGGCAACAAATTGAAACTGGAACTAGTAGAGTCAATCTGACACAGAGAAGAAAATATATTACTTCATATGCAGGGGGAATTGGCTCTGGGGGGCCAGATATTTTAAGCATCAATTATCCCTCCACACGGTACTCAACGGAAGATACCAGCATCACTGTGGCTACATATATTGGCGATACAGATACTGTTGATAGCAGGACTGGCATGCTGTTTGCTTCCACTGATGTGTCCGAAGCCTGGAGTACGAGTGGAATGTCTTCCGACAATGTGATTTATTATGGTGAAACTTCTTCGATAGATATTTTTAAAAAGTTAAATTATGCTCCCTGTGATCTTATTTATGAACCACATTATAGCAAATGGGTTATTAGTGGTCCTTATTATCCCGGAACAAACTCCCTTAATTCAGATATTTTACTTACCGATCTGTCTGGTAAAGTTCAGGGAGAGACTTTAGTTGTAAGTGTAGATACTACCACGTATACCTTTGATGACCGATTTACTGCCCGTTTGAAAATTCCATACAGTGGCAAAACTTTCATTAAAATTACAGGCAGTGCTAATTGTAGTAGTTTTTCCAAATATTACTTGGAATATGGAAAAGGAGAATCACCCGAAAAGTGGAATCTTATCAAAGAATCAAATGTTCCTGTGGATACCGGAACATTAGCATATTGGAATGTTACAAGACTTAATGGAATATATACTCTTGTTCTCACGGTATTTGATGGCGATAGAAATCTGAAAGAATCACAAAAGACAACTCTGCAAATCGGACAGTTAATTTCAGCAGAGAATGGTGGGGTAGCAACTGACCCATATGCCCAGACAACAATTAATTTCCCTCGGGGCTCACTAAAATCTGATAAATTGGTTACAATTTCTGTAGTGGATTCTTCTGAAATTCCTGTTTTTAATCCTGATTTTCAGCCCACAGGTCCCACCTTTATATTTTCCCCATCAATTTCAAAAGAGGATTTTATCACGGACACAAACGGCGAAGTCATAAAGCCAGCAACTCTTACCTTCCACTATGATCCTAGTGAACTTACTTTTCCAGAAACAATGCTTGGTCTGTTTGTGTTTCATCCATCAACACAGGAATTGAAATATCTTCCCTGCTACATTGATACAATGACATATACCGTTACCGCTCAGATTGAGGGATTTTCTTATTTCTTCCTTTCTAAATCGCACATTCCTTCTGTAAATATCCAGAGTGATACCGAACCACCTGCAAAACCCACAGGTCTAAATATTACTATTACTCAACCAGATGAGCCAATATATTTAACCTGGGACCATAATCGCGAGATTGATTTTGCTTATTATGTCATTTATTGCGACGGAATTGCTATTGATACAACAACTAATAATAAATATGAGGGCGGGTTACTTTTAGGTAATCAGTCTCCTGTCTACACAGTTACAGCAGTAGATTTAGCAAGAAACCAGAGCTCGCATTCTGATTCTGCCAGCGCTACACTTATTGAAATAGCAAGTGTAGTTAGTCTTTATCCTGGTGCAGATAAACCTATAAAAATGAATAATACAGAAACTGTTACTATATTCTGCCAAGTTTATTCTCCCGGTGTGACAGATGGTGCAGGAAAGGGTGAAAGTATATCAGGACAGGTATGGTTAAGCAAGAAGGGAAGTTATAAAATAGAGGAAGGAGTATATACTCAGGAAAGTGAAGGATATATGTTTGGATTGCCAGGCAATTGGCCGGGTTATTCTTCATACATTGCAACTGTAGACGCAAAATTCGAAGGAGAAAATTCTGAATTATTAGGTATGGCATTCCGGTTGATTGATGAAAATAACTTCTATTTGCTTAGTTGGAGCGAAGGAAAACTTAAAATTAAAAAAGTTATAGAAGGTTCTTCCCCTATTGATTTATACACTCCTGCTACTGTGTATTCCTTCCCTCAATTGAATAATGAATGGGTTACTTTAAAGATTAAAGTCATGGGTAGTTATTTCTATGCCAAAATGTGGCAAAAGGGTCAAAATGAACCTCCTGAGTGGCAAATTTGGGGAAGAGATGATAGTCTATTAAGTGGTGGGTTTGCTCTTGTTACCTATAACGCAAAAGTATCTTTTGATAACTTAAGGATTACTGAGCTTGAGGCTGCTGTTTCCCAGTTTCTTGTCGATTCTCAAGCCGATTGGGAGGCCGGTACATATTATCACACTGAAGGTATCAGCAGTCCTGGAGCTGTAAAATTATCCTTAGGACTTCCTCAATTATCTAATATAACTGCTTTTTGGCAACTTGAAGAAACAAGTGGAACTTTATATGATCAAACTTCTAATGACAATAACGGGACTCCTCATAATAGTCCAGCAGTTGTAGATGGTAAGATTGGTAACGCAAGGCAATTTGTTACGGGTTTGGCTCAGTGGGTTGAAACTCCAAATCATAGCATCTCGTCGTCGTCAGTTTTTACAGTTTCAGCATGGGTCAAGATACCTACGTATGATGCTGGAAGCAGGAAGCAGGTTATGGGGCAAGGAGATAATACAACTTATGTGGAGCAATTTGGTTGGGGGATGCTTGTGGGCACTACATTGACATTTAGTTGTGAGAAACATAGTGGTGGCTGGAAACACGTGTATGGGGGGCCTGATTTGCGTGATAATGCTTGGCATTTGGTGGCCGTAACATATAACAATGGAAGTATAAAATTATATGTTGATGGTAGTCTGGTTGGTTCTGGGACATATACAGAGAGTGCAAGTGCTGGTGCTCAGATACTTGGAATTGGTGCTTGGACGAGGAATAATAGCCCCAGTGAGTATTTTAATGGTGTAATTGATGAACCAATCATATGGGAAGGAAAGGCATTAACAGAGGATGAACATTCTATTCTTTATGCAGATGGCTCACCGACAAGAAGCGCATATACGTTAGGAAACTATTACACTTCAGGTACTTATGTTTCTGCTGCTCATAATAGTGGAGTAGATACTCCATACTACGGCATTTTTGAAGCAGATTATAATACTAACGGGCAAAATATTACTTTTGATGTTAGAACTGCGGATCCAAAAGAAAAATTATCTTCAGCAAGGTGGTATAGGGCATACAATGGACACAAGATATATGGATTACCGGATAAAAAATGGGTTCAATTCAGATGTCAGATGGCAACAGACAATCCTTCTGTTTCACCAGTAGTAAATTCCGTGACAGTAAATTATGCTACCTCTTATGAACCAGACGGGCAATTCTCTAATAATTTTTCAGACACTTCACAAATTGTGGAATCAATTAATGGTATTTTAAGAACAATGGATATGGATTATCTCCAAGACAGAGGAATAAATGACGAATATAAGACTACAATTGGGCCTTTGCCAATAGGAGAATATCAATATACCACAAGATTTTCTGGAAACAATGGCAATACCTGGAAATATTCTTCTGAAATCGGGACAATTTCAGTTGTTCTTCCCGACACAGTTCCACCTGTAGCAGAAATCTCAAATCCCAGAGAAAATGATATTTTAAGTGGAATAGTAAATATCATTGGCACTGCAATTGATACTGATAATCTCGGTAGGTCAAATCTTAAGAAATATGTTCTTGAATATGGTCTTGGCACAAACCCATACTTCTGGAAGGAGATTTGTTCTTCAGGAGATACAAAAGTAAATACCATATTAGGGGCATGGAATACTTCTAACATTGAAGATAATATCTATGTTATCAGACTTATTGGCGAAGACAGCATGGGAAATACAAGAGAGGATTCAAAAACTGTTATCGTGCACAACAAACGTAGAGAATCAATGGACATCACAAACCTTAGTTATCCGGAATTTCTAATACCAGAAAAAGATACTGCTACAATTTCCTTCAATCTTTCTAAGCCTCAGGCATTAAATATGGAAGTTTACGATTGGAATTACAATGCGATAAAGATGGGGGAATATAAGAATAAAAACATAGGTATTAATTCTGAGATGTGGAATGGAAAAGACATTATGGGTCAAGATGTTCCTGATGGTGCATATTTCTTTGAATTTAATCTTCTTCCAGAAGCAACTGAAGTAATCAACAGTGATACAATGGTATATTTCCTGAAGTTTGGAGAGTTTGGAGCAGGGAACGCCAAGTTTAATTATCCACTCGGTATGGCAATTGACTATAGAGGAAACATCCTTGTTTGCGATATGGGAAATAACAGGATTCAAAAATTCACCTCAGATGGTAGATTTGTTTCAAAATTTGGCGAGATTGGTGAAGCGTCTCTAAAATCACCCAGAGACATTGCAATTGATAACGAAGAAAATATCCTCGTTATAGATTCTGGAGATCCTACTATTCCTGGTCCCATTCCTCTTATGTACAAATTCAATTCAGATGGCTGGAAGATATGGGAAAGGGGTGGCTATGGAGATGAAGATGGTAAGTTCAAAAATCCGGTAAGCATTTCCTTAGACATTGCAGGAAACATTTATGTTGCAGATAAAGAAAAGAATTGCATCCAGAGATTTGATAAGGATGGAAATTTTGTATTAAAGATTGGTTCAGGAAATACAGGAGAAGATACTCAATTGTCACAGCCGATCGATATTTATGTAGATTCCCTCGGATTTGTATATGTAGTGGATAGTGGAAATTCCTGTGTAAAGAAATTTGATAGAAACGGCAATTTTATCTGGAAACTTGGTCCATTTATTTTAAATGGGGAGCAATTTATTTCTCCGCAAGCAATTACTCTTGACCCAAGTGAAAAATATATTTATGTTTCTGACATCGGGAAACACAGCATCCAGAAATTTTCACAATTCGATAACATAGGCAATCCACAAATCCCGACTTTCTCAATGAAAATATCTGGTTATGATACGCAATCTCAGATTTCTGGAAGTTATGACACCGAAACACAATTTACAACGCCAATGTCACTCCTAATAGACTCCAGCGGCAAGAATTTCTATATTAGCGATTCTACGAATAATAGAATTATGAGGTATAAACAGGGAGCAGGATGGATTGGGGTGGATTCTACTCCACCGCAGAGTGCATTTACGCCATCAGTTTCTTTATACAAGAACCTGTATAGTTCACCTACAAATACATACACCATTACTTCTACTGACCCTGAGGTAAATAAAGTTTCGTCAGGAATTGCAGTTATTGAGTATCAAGTTGATGGAGGACAGTGGATAGTTTATGCAGATTCTTTTTCTCTTTCTGAAGGAATGCATTTTGTAAATTATAGGGCTGTTGACAGAGCAGGAAACATTGAAGAGAATAAAATGTTTTTTGTGATGGTAAGTAATCCGCCCAAGACTGATGTACGTATTGATAGCCCTTCATATTACAGTGAAATTTTGAAAGCAACCGTTATTACTTCTGCAAGCACTATTTCTCTTGTTGTAGTCGGGGATACAGCGCAAGTGGCAAGAATAGAATACCGACTCGATACTGAAACCGTCTGGAATACATATACAGGTCCATTTACTATACCTACCGAAGGTGTTCATATTATTTCCTGTTATGCTTTTGATACAATGGGAAATGCGGAGTTAATCCCCAATATGTTTACCGTGATTGTCGATAATTCTCCTCCTTCTACTCAACTGACTCTTGTTGGACCTCAGCATGGCACTGCGCCAGCATATATTACTTCAGGTACAATGATTAGACTTACTGCTTATGACACCTTTGCTGGAGTAAACAGGATTGGATATAAAATTGATGGTAGCGAGTGGAAAAGCGATACTTCTTCAATAATAAATATTTCTTTTGAATCCGAAGAAACGCATACTATTTTATTCCATGCTATTGATAACTTGGGAAATATTGAGGAAACAAAATCCATATCTGTGTTCGTAGATAATACTGCTCCTACGATAACAATTAATATATTCTATTCTAAGGAAGATACCTTTACAATAAATATTCTTGTAAGTGACAACGCCGATTCTAATCCTCGAATATTTGCGTCTCTGGTTTCTTCTGCTACCGGTGCAGGAACCATTCCTATCTATAGTGGTTATTGGGAAACTGAACCATTCATTGTTCCTTCTGGCGAATGGATATTGACAGTTTATGCGAAAGATTTTGTGGGTAATGTTTCCACTGAAAGCCGAGGTCCATTAAGTGGTCCATTTATTATCATCCACGATATTCTCCCACCCAGGACAAGCATTGTAATCGGCGAGCCAAAATATGGAGAGACCCCAGCATTTGTCACAAGTGCAACAACACTCACTCTTTCTGCAGTAGATGATTTGGTTGAAATAAGAGATAGTATCGGTCTGGGTGTAGCAAAGACAGAATATAGATCTGAAACAGAAACTATTTGGGATACATACACTTTGCCATTTAATATTACTGGTGAAGGAACTCATACGATATACTTCAGAAGCATTGATAAAGTTGGAAATACCGAAGAAACAAAATCAATCACTGTATTCGTAGACAATGCCGCCCCCACCATTACAATTAATGTTCCTTCTCCAGGCGAAACCTATGTGGCAAAGAAGGATAAATTAAAAATTGACTTCACTGTAATTGACAATGCTGATACGGATCCGCAGGTTGTTACATTCCTTACTCATATTGACACTGGTGGCGAAACAATTCCTGTGTATAATGGCTGGGAAACAGACCCATTGAATATTCCGTCAGGTCAGTGGATATTGACGGTGCAGGTAAAGGATTTTGTTGAAAATACAAGAGTTGAGACGAGTGGACAATTTACAATAATTCACGATATTCTTCCACCGAGGACAAGTATAACTATTGGTGAGCCGAAATACGGCGAAACACCCACACTTATTTCAAGCACAACTACATTTACCCTTACAGTAATAGATGATTTAATTGAGGTAGGTGATAGCATTGGTTTAGGAATAGCAAATACATACTACAGGATAGACAATGAAACATGGTCTACATATGTTTCTTCTTTCAACATTCCTTCTGAAAGTTTTACTTATGGAATTCACGCAATCTCATATTATAGCACTGACAATGTTTTAAATAAGGAAAAGGAAAACACAAGGACAGTGTTCTTAGATAACATTGCACCAGTCTGTGAACTAACTTCTCCTTCAAAACAGGATTATGGCTTGTGCAAAATAATAAATAATGAGACAGTTCCAATAATTGGAAATGTCTTTGACCAGCACTTCTTGAATTACAGAGTTGAAATTAAGAAGGAAGGTGAACCAGATACACAGTGGCAGACAATTATAGAGAGTAGTGAGCAAAAAGCAAATCAAGAACTTGCAATCCTGAATACTTTAGGGCTTGCAGATGGTTATTATATCTTAAGGATAACCGCAATTGATAGAGTAAATAACACTTCCATTGACTCACCCTCAATTTATATAGGAAAACCAGAATTGCTTCTAACAATTGGAGGAAAAGGAAAAGAACAGGGCAAGTTCAACCATCCATATGGAATTTGCCTGGATGATACAGGAAATATTTACATCACTGATAGTCTTAATCACAGAATTCAGAAATTCAGCCCTGAAGGCAATTTCATACTCGAATTCGGTAAGCATGGCAAAAAGGAAAAAGAATTTAATGGGCCAAGTGGTATTGCAATTTCAAAAGGTGAATCACCTGCAATATATGTTGCTAATAGGAATAACGATAGGATACAGGTGTTTGATTTGAATGGCAATTTCCTCTATTCATTTGGCAAAAATGGGCATAATCCTTCTGAATTCAATAAGCCAGAAGGAATTTTCATTGACAGCCAGAACAAATTATATGTTACTGATAGAAACAATGACAGAATTCAGAAGTTTGATTCACATGGTACATTCCTTGCCCAATTCACTGGATTCAATAAACCAGAAGGTGTATTTGTGGATTCTAAATCTAACATATATATTGCTGATAGAAACAATGACAGGGTTGTGAAATTGAATTCAAATGGCGAAACAATGCTTGTTGTAACAGGTCTTAACAAGCCAAATTCTGTCATTGTCAATTCCAGGGGCTATATCTATGTTTCAAATACAAATTCTGATTCAATTGCAAAGTTTGATAAATATGGAAATCTTGTTGCAAAATTCTTGTCAGTAAATGGGGATAGTCCAAATTTATTCCTCAATAAGCCTGCAGGACTCACTATTGACAAGAAAGGTAATCTTTTAATTGTAGATGAGAACAATAATAGGGTAATTAAGATTGGTGCCCCAGATACATCCACTCAAAGCTCTTCTTCAATGCGTGCCCTCGTATCTCCTAATATTCAAGTTAAGTCCATAAAGGATGCTTATGCATATCCAGTTCCATTCAAGCCAGGTCCTGGACACACAGCCATACGCTTCACAGGACTTACTTCAAATGTGCAACTACGAATCTACAACATTGCAGGTGAACTTATATTTGAAAAGGATAACCTCAGTGGTAATTATGACTGGCATGCACAAAACAATTACAATGAACCAGTTTCAAGTGGAGTGTACATTTACTTCTTAACTGATGATACAAAAGAAAAGAAGATTGGTAAGATTGTGGTAATACGATAAGATATATATTTCACGATGAGTAAATTCTATATAACGACGCCTTTGTATTATGTGAACGATAAGCCTCATATCGGGCATGCATATACCTGTGTGGTGGCAGATACATTAGCCCGCTATCGAAAACTAAAAGGGGACGATGTATTTTTTCTTACAGGAACAGATGAGCATGGCGAGAAGATAGAAGCAGAAGCAAACAAGAGGAATGTAAAACCTCAGGAGCTGGCAGACGGGATGGTTGTTCATTTTAAAAACCTCTGGCAATCTCTTTCAATTTCCTATGACGATTTCATCAGAACAACAGAAGAGAGACATATTAAAGTTGTGCAAAAGTTTTTTCAAAATCTTGTAAGTTTTGGAGATATCTACAAAGGAAAATATAGCGGGTGGTATTGTGTTCCCTGTGAATCTTTCTGGACAAAGACTCAGTTAAAAGATGACAAATGCCCGGAGTGTAATAGAGAAGTTCATAAACTTGAGGAGGAAGGTTATTTTTTTAAACTCTCAAAATATGGCGATGTTCTTCTCCAATATTACAATGAACATCCGGATTTCATCAATCCTTCGTCCCGCAGGAGCGAAGTTATAAACTTTGTTAAAGAGGGATTAAAAGACCTCTGCATAACCCGCAGCAAACTTTCCTGGGGAATTCCGGTTGCAGAGGAGCCCGGGCTTTCTATATATGTTTGGTTTGATGCACTTTTAAATTATATTTCTGCAGCTGGTTATCTTGACGACGAAAAAAGATTTAAATATTTGTGGCCTGCAGATGTTCATTTTGTTGGAAAAGACATTCTTAAATTTCATGCAGTGATATGGCCATCCTTATTGCTGGCAGCAGGATTGTCATTGCCGCGAAAAGTTTTTGCTCATGGTTGGTGGATGGCAGAAGGTCGGAAGATGTCCAAGTCACTGGGAAATGTTATGGATACTGATGTATTGGTAAAAAAATATGGAGCTGATGCATTAAGATATTTTCTCTTGAGGGAAATTTCACCTGGCCTGGATGGAAATTTTTCTATTTCTGCTATGGAAAAGAGATTTAACGCAGACCTGGCAAATGACCTCGGCAATCTTCTCAACAGGACTATTTCAATGGTTGAACAATACTTTCAGGGAGTGGTGCCCGATTCTAACCAACCCAGAGAAATGGATGACCAGGTTGTTGAGGATGCCGTGAAGATTTTACAAAGAGTTAATGAATTAATGGAAAAATTGGACTTCAGCCTTGCTCTTGAGGCAATATGGCAGTTTATCAATCGGGCAAATAAATATATTGAAGATGCCCAACCCTGGAGGTTAAAGAAAGAAAATTCCCCTGCGCTTAATACTGTTCTGTGGACGCTTATGGAATCTTTGCGTATCGTTGCTATTCTTATTTTTCCATTTATGCCCTGTAAGGCAGCGGAAATGTACAGTCAGATTGGAATGGACGATAAAATAGAGGAGAAACGGTTGAGTGATTTGAAATGGGGGTTGATGAAGCCAGGCATAAGTGTGCGAAAAGGCAATCCTCTTTTCCCAAGAATAGAATTTTACAACCACAAGGAGTGATGATGAAAATTTGTGTAATTGGCATCGGGCATGTAGGTTTAGTTACAAGTGCAGGATTTGCCCAGTTAGGTCACAGGGTAATCGGTGTTGATAACGACATAAAAAAAATTAAAGGTTTAATGAGAAAAACAGTTCCATTTTATGAGCCGGAATTGGAAAAACTTATCAGGGAAAATCAAAAGAAAGGAAGGCTATCTTTTTCTTCAAGTATTAAGTTTGGAGTAAAAAATTCAGAAGTAGTCTTTATATGTGTTGGAACACCACCCAGAGAAGATGGTGAAGCAGATTTATCCAGCGTAGAAAAAGTAGTAAGGGAAGTTGCTCATAGTCTTGATGATTATCGCACGATTGTGGAGAAGAGCACTGTACCGGTAAATACCTGGCAGTGGATAAAGCATACTGTAAATCTTTACAATAAAGGCAATACAGAATTTGATGTCGGAGTTAATCCTGAATTCCTGAGAGAAGGTAGTGCAGTTAAAGATTTTCTTCAGCCCGACCGAATTGTAATAGGAGTGGAGAACGAAAGAGCAAAGAAAATACTTCTTGAAATCTACAAGAAGATTAACTGCCCAAAGATTATCACCAACCTTTCCACTGCCGAGATTATCAAACATGCTTCAAACTCATTCCTGGCAACAAAAATTTCATTTATCAATTCTGTTTCTAACCTCTGTGAAAAAGTCGGCGCAGATGTTGTAAAAGTTGCACAGGGGATGGGATATGACCCCAGGATAGGCAAAGCATTTCTTAGTGCAGGGGTGGGTTACGGTGGTTTCTGTTTTCCAAAAGACCTTGCTGCGTTCATACATATTGGAGAAAAATATGGCTATGAGCTAACTATTCTGAAAGCTGTGCAGAAAGTAAACGAAGAGCAGAGGAAAATATTAGTAAAAAAAGTTAAAGAGGCGCTCTGGGTTTTGAAGGATAAAGTAATTGGAGTACTTGGCCTTGCATTTAAACCAAATACTGATGATATGAGACTTGCTCCTTCCATCTATGTAATTCAAATGTTGCAGCAAGAGGGAGCAAGAATAAAAGCGTTTGACCCTGCGGCAACTTTAGAGGCAAAGAAAATACTTCATGGAGTAAAGTTTTGTCAGGATGCCTATGAGGCTGCGATGAATAGCGATTGCCTGGTGATTCTTACAGAATGGGACGAATTCAAGAACCTGGACTTGAAAAAAATAAAGAAACTGTTGAAAGTGCCGGTGATTATTGATGGAAGAAATATCTTCGACCATGAGAAAATGAAAAAATTGGGATTCATCTACAAAGGAGTAGGAAAAGGGGACGCTTCTATTTTTTTAAAAAAATAGAAGCGTCCCCTTTTCTTAGGAGGAAAGGTGAAGGTTTTAATAACCGGGGGTGCAGGTTTTATTGGTTCGCATCTCTGTGAAATTTTAGTGAAAAAAGGCTGGCAGGTTTTCTGCATGGACAATTTCATAACAGGAAGTCCTTCTAATATTTCACATCTTCAGGGCAATCCCAATTTTTTATTCATTGAGCACGATGTAACCAAACCAATTGAGATTAATGGGGGCATTGATTACATTTTACATTTTGCGTCCCCTGCAAGTCCTGTGGACTATCTAAAATTTCCAATTCAAACTTTGAAGGTTGGGTCATTAGGTACACACAATACCCTGGGACTCGCAAAGGCAAAGAAGGCGGTGTTTCTGCTTGCTTCAACCTCTGAAATCTATGGTGACCCACTTGTCCATCCACAAAAAGAAGATTACTGGGGAAATGTAAATTCAATTGGGCCACGGGGAGTCTACGATGAAGCGAAGAGATTCGCTGAGGCACTCACAATGGCATACTATAGGGTTTATGGAATTAATGTTAAAATTGCTCGGATTTTTAATACTTTTGGTGGCCGCATGAGGTTAAACGATGGCAGAGTTGTGCCCAACTTCATTTACCAGGCTTTAAATAATATACCTTTAACAGTTTATGGTGATGGAACGCAGACCAGGAGTTTTTGCTATATTGATGACCTTGTGGAGGGAATTTACAGGTTGTTGATGAGTGATTTGAATGAACCAGTAAATCTCGGCAATCCTGCAGAAATGAGCATCCTTGAGTTTGCGAAACTTATTCTAAAAATTACTGGTATCTCGAGTGAGATTACATATCTTCCTCTGCCAAAAGATGATCCACGTAAGAGACAGCCGGATATTTCCAAAGCTAAACAGTTTTTGCAGTGGGAGCCCAAAATTGGAATTGAAGATGGTCTTGCCCGCACTATTGCATGGTTCAAAATGCATATGAAACCTGCGGGAAAAGGGCCGCTGAGCAGAGAAAATGTTATTGAATCATTGAGAGATGTGGCGGATCCTGAACTCGGGATAAGCATAGTTGATAT
>MNUO01000026.1 GCA_001871015.1 Candidatus Desantisbacteria bacterium CG1_02_38_46 | reverse complement strand
AGGAAACAGTTTATGTTAAATGAAATTATGCTTCCACGGAAAGGCAGGGAGATTCTTCGTCGTCTGGCAGAAGAAGTTGCCAGGATAGCTGCATTACCGGTTCATAAGGAGAAATCTAAATTATGGACGAATCTAAATGACCTGAAGTCTGTGCGTCCCATGGTATGGATTAATGAAGTATGCTGGAACGAGATGAACGTAGATGACGAACTTACACTGCAAACACAGCATCCATGGGCGCGTGACCAGGAATGCGGATTACGTAGAACTCTTTATCAATGGAAGCATATGCCGGCTGATATGATTATCAGCGATTTTCTAACCTGCCCACTGGCTATTCATAGCACAGGTTTTGGTATAACTGAAGATGTCGATATGGTAAAAACAGATGAGTCCAGCAATGTTGTATCACGTCATTTCAAAATTCAAATACGCAATCCTGAAGATATAGAAAAAATCAAAATGCCGGCCGTGACTTATAATGAAAAAACGACAGAATCTCATTACCGGACTATGTGCGAAGTCTATGATGGCATTATGCCGGTCAAAAAGGTTGGTCAGAAACACATTTGGTTTGCTCCCTGGGATAACATAATTCGCTGGTACGGTATTCAGGAAGCAATGATTGATATGATTGAGCGTGCGGAGTTTGTCAATGCTGTTGTAGAACGGGTGGTTGATGCATATATGGTAGAACTTGACCAATTTGAAAAAATGAATCTTCTTTCTCTGGATAACAATAACACACGGGTGGGGTCAGGTGCCTACGGATACACAGATGAGTTACCCGGTGCTAATTATGATTCCAATTACGTGCGGCCGCACAACATGTGGGGTTGTTCAAACGCACAGATATTCTCTGGAGTATCTGCGGATATGCATTGGGAATTTGCACTCAGGCATGACCTTCGCTGGCTTGAACGCTGGGGCCTGACATATTATGGGTGCTGTGAACCGCTGGATAGAAAAATACATATTCTTCGTAAAATTCCCAATCTTCGCAAAATTTCCGTAAGTACCTGGTGTAATCTTAAACGAGCAATTGAAAATATCGGCAGTGATTATGTCATCAGTTACAAACCTAATCCTGCCATTCTGGCTGAAGATAACTGGCATCCAGAAAGAGCACGCGCAGAAATCCGCGAAGTATTAGAAAAAACCGGGCACAATTGCCACGTTGAGTTTATTATGAAAGATATTTCCACGGTACGTTATAAACCTCACAGATTATGGGAATGGTCTCAAATAGCTATGGAAATGGTGGAAAAATGAAAGGAAAATAAAATATAACCTTAAAATAGGGGGAGCATGAGAAGTACTGCTATTGGCATTGCAATGTTAAATGATGAGAGGAAACATGTGTGGACGAAAAATAACCCTGAAAATATGAGGGTTGTGAAACAATGGGCTAAGGTTATTAAAGATGGACTTAAAAATGTGGATGGCACAGTACCCGAGGTAATAGTTGCGTCACAGATTATTACCGGCGTTGAACTCGCACAGAAAATTGGAGAAGAACTTGCAAGGGTAAACTGCAAACAAATTATTATGTGTTACAATGTCTGGAATTTCCCTTTTCTTGTCTGGCCATTTATTAATAGCATCGGGAATGTTCCAGTATTGAGTCTTTCAAACAATAATGGGCAGTACCCGGGGAATGTTGGATTGCTTGCAACTGATGGTGCATTGAGGCAGGCAGGAATCCGAACACATCGCATTGTAGGAGAAATTGATGACAAAGAAACACAGGCAAAAGTTATTGAGTGGTGTCGTGCAAGTATTGCATTGACTACAATAAAAAATGAAGTCTATGGTTGTTATGGTGGGCACTCAATGGGAATGGAAACAGGTTTTTATCACCTCACTCCAACTCTTAAATCCCTGGGCACAACAGTGCGTCAGATTGACCAGTTATGGCTGGTAAAAGCAATGGAACGGGTGGATGAAAAAGAAGTGGAGAAGGGATTCAGGTGGTTTGAAAAATTGCTCGGAAGTAGGATTAAATACGACGGAAAAATGCTCACACCGGAAACTTTAAAGACACAAATCCGTCTTTACATTGCAATGCGCGAAGTCAACAAAGATAAGGGTTTTGATTTCTGCGGATTAAAAGGACAGAGAGAACTCACAGAATATGTGTGCCTTGGTGATGTTCCTGAAATGTTAATGAATGACCCGTATGACTGGAATGGAAAAAAAGAACCCACAGTATGTGCTACTGAAGCAGATTCTTATGCAGCAATAACAATGCAACTTTTAAAGTACATAAGCGGTGGGTTACCAACACTGTTTATGGATGTGCGTCTCTATCATCCTGATAAGGATTTATGGGACTGGTGTAATTCAGGAAATCATGCGAGTTATTATGCAAATTTGAGCATGAAACCCGAGGACAACTTTAAAAAAATTACATTTTATCCGGCTCTTGAATATTACTTCAAAGCAGGTGGAGCATCTGTTTCCTTTGATGCTGCACCAGGAAAAATGACTTTTTGCAGACTCGGCTTGTGGGATGAAAAACCATACATCGTAATTGTTTCTGGAGAGAGTTTGCGTAGAAGTGAAAAAGAAAGAAAAGAAATCAATGCTCAGACAAATCCCACCTGGCCGCATGTGCATGCAAGGCTCGATTGCACTTTTGAAGAATTTTTAAGTGTTTTCCCCTGCAACCATGTGCTTGGAATCACTGAAGACAGGGTGAGAGCGCTCACCTATCTATGTGAAATAGCAGGAATTACTCCGGTAATCCTTGGGTCCAGAGGAAAAGAAAGAATAGTTCCTATCTGGGAAATAGTCAAATAAAAAATATGAGTAAAGAAATTGCTGTCGTTTTTGATTGTGGGGCCACAAATGTGCGAGCAATCGCGGTAGATAGAACTGGAAAAATTCTTGCTTCTGCTGGATTCCCCAATAAACCTGTACCGCAGAAAAATGGCAAGCCCGGCTGGCTTATCTGGGACATAGAAGAAATCTGGAAAAAATTATGCTTTGCTTCAAGAAAAATTTGCGCACAGGTCAGCAGGAAAAATATAAAATCTGTGACAGTCACCACTTTTGGTGCTGATGGCGCACCGGTTGATAAAAATGGAAATCTCACATATCCTGTAATCTCCTGGCAGTGCCCCAGAACAGCAGATTGTAGCGGTGTGATTTATCGCACAATTTCAGCGGAGAAAATATATAAAATTACTGGGTATCAAGTAATTTCATTTAATACTATCTTAAAATTGATGTGGTTACAAAAGAATGCCCAAAATTCATTAAAAAAGGCAAAGTATTGGCTGATGATGCCGGGATTATTAAGTTACAAACTCTGTGGAGAGTTTTCAATTGACCCCACAATTGGCTCAACAATGATGGCAATGAATATTAAAAAAAGGAACTGGTCGAAAGAAATGCTTGGAATGGCAGATTTGAAATCGTCATTTTTCCCTGAATGGACACAGCCTGGAGAAATTATCGGCAAGGTCACAGAACGTGCAAGTAAAGAAACAGGGTTGCCTGAAGGTATTCCTGTAATTGCCTGCGGGCATGATACACAGTTCGCTTTATACGGCTGCGGTGCACGGAAAAATGAGGCGGTCCTGAGCACGGGGACATGGGAAATTTTGATGGTGAGGACAAATAAATGCACCCCGGATAAATCAGGATTTGAGGGTGGCTTGATTTTTGAATGCGATGCAACACCAGGATACTGGAACCCGCAAATATTGATGATGGGTTCAGGTGTTCTCGAATGGGTGAGAAAAAATTTCTTCAGTGATGTCGCTGACAAGAAAAACATTTATTCTTTAATGATGTCTGAAGGAAGAAAAATCATGCCCGGAAGCGACGGTGTCACAGTTATCCCCAGCTTCAAGCTCGATACAGGTCCTTTCAGAAAATTTAATGTCCCTGGCACTATCCTGGGTCTAACGCTGGGCACAAATAGGTCAAAAATTTACCGCGGCGCACTGGAAGGCCTTGCATTCCAGTTGAAATCCGCAATGGAAATCCTCAAAAAAACTATGAATGAAAAACCAAAAGCGCTTCGCGTGGTGGGTGGCGGTTCAAAGAATGATTTGTGGAATCAAATACGCGCAGATGTGTGTAATATGCCTGTCGTAGTCACAGAGCAGAAAGAAGCAACTGTGCTTGGAGCAGCAATCTTTGCATTTGCAGGTAGTGGTGTATATAAATCAGTAGAAGAAGCAAGAAAAAAATTTGAATTTGTTGAGCATATTTTTAAACCATCAGGAAATAAAAGAATTTACAGGCAACTTTTTGAAAAATTCAAAAAATTACCGCAATTACTGAAAATATAGATTGAAAAGGAGAGTTATGTTACAGGATGTAAGAAGGACTGCTGGGGATATCAGCTGGTTTGTAAAGGCACGGTTTGGAATGTTTATACACTGGGGACTTTACGCCCAGGGAGCGCGTCATGAGTGGATGATGCAATATGAACAGGTGCCACCTGACGTGTATGAAAAAAAGTACTTCAAGCGTTTTGACCCGGACCTCTATAACCCGGACCTGTGGGCGCAGACTGCTGCGAGGGCTGGAATGAAATATTTTGTAATTACGACAAAGCACCACGAGGGTTTCTGTCTCTGGGATTCAAAACTGACTGATTACAAGGCGACAAATACTTCGGCAAAAAGAGACCTTATAAAACCGATGGTCGAGGCGTTCCGCAATCAGGGACTGCACGTCGGTCTCTACCATTCGCTAATTGACTGGCACCACCCTGACTTTGTAATAGACAACACGCATGCGTTGCGCAATCATCCTGACAGGGAAAAAATGAACAAGACCCGCGTTCAGGCAAAATATGCAAAATACCTCCACGGACAGGTAAAAGAAATTTTAACGAATTTTGGTAAAATTGATATTCTTTTTCTTGACTTTTCGTATCCTGGACCGCAGGGAAAAGGCCGCAATGACTGGCAGAGCGAAGAACTCTATAAACTTATATGTCAGATTCAACCGAAGATAGTACTGAACGACCGCCTTGACCTTGCTGACAAATGGGATATAAAAACTCCTGAACAATTCCAGCCCAGGGAGTGGGTTACGGTCAATGGACAGCGCGTTGTATGGGAAGCCTGTCAGACTTTCTCGGGCTCCTGGGGTTATTACCGTGATGAATCAACCTGGCGCAGCGTAGACGAACTGGTGCGCACTCTAATTGACTGCGTAAGTAAAGGCGGAAACCTTCTGCTGAATGTCGGTCCTACTGCAAGAGGTGAATTTGATGGCCGTGCTATAAATCGCCTCGAAGGTATTGGCGAGTGGATGAAAAGGCATAGCCGAGCCATTTATGGCTGTACCCAAGCTCCTGATGAATTTAAAACTCCACAGGACTGCCGGCTTACATATAATCCTGAAACAAAACGGCTTTATGTTCATATTTTCGCCTGGCCTTACAAGTATCTTTACCTGGACGGCAAAGCATATGCACAGCGCGTTGAATACGCACAACTTCTAAATGATGCAAGCGAGATTAAGACAGGACTTGGAGAGTGGTATCAAAATCAGCTTAAACATAAAGGCGAAGTTTTGGTTTTAAATTTGCCATCCCAGAAACCAGATGTGACAGTGCCTGTAATTGAGCTGTTTTTAGGAGGAACAAATGAGATATTTAAAAAGAGCCATTCATCTTGATTTTCACACAATGCCAAAAATTCCGGACTTAGGTTCTGAGTTCAATGCAAAGGAATTTGCAAAAACATTAAAAGATGCAAATGTTGATTACATCAATGCCTTTGCAAAATGCAACCTCGGTTTTGCCTATTACCCGACAAAAATAGGTATTGTTTATCCATCATTAAAATGTGACATGTTAGGAGAAATGGTCAGGGAATGCCACAAGCAGGGTATCGGCATTTCGGCATATTTCAATGCATTGCTGGACCACGAGCAGGCAATAAGGCACAGGGAATGGTGCTCTGTTGACAAATCTGGCAGGGTCTACAACACAGAAGAAAAAATGACACATTTCTTCAGGCTGATGTGTTTTAATAGCGGGTACGGAGATTATCTTACCAGCCTTGTAAAAGAAGTCCTTGAAAAATATCCTGTTGACGGAATTTTTCTTGATTGCTTCTGGTATACTGTAGCCACTGCCCAGTGTTATGGAAAAGAATGCCTGGACTTGATGAAGAAAAAAGGAATTGACATTCTGGATGAAACCAAGGTCCTTGAGTTTTACAGACAGTCAATGTTAAATTTCTGTGACCGCATTAAAAAACTTGTCGGCAGAGACAAATTTCTTATTTTTAATGGCGTCCCGTATAAAAAGCATATGCACCATGGCGGTTCACATATTGAAGTAGAATGCCTCCCCACGGGTGGCTGGGGATATGAAAGCTTTCCGCTAGACGTACGCTATGCGCGGAAGGTCAGTAAACAGGTACTCGGAATGACAGGCAGATTCCATGAGAGCTGGGGAGATTTCGGAGGAATTAAATCACAGGTTTCTCTGGAATACGATTGTTACAACGCCATAAGCAATGCCGTGGGCTGTTCTGTTGGAGACCATATGCACCCAAGAGGAAAATTAAACAAGGAAGTTTATAATTTGATAGGAAAAGTTTATTCAAAAATAAAGGAACTTGAACCCTGGACAGACCATGCAAAAGCACTAACCGAAATTGCACTTTTGACTGTAGGGGATTCTGCTCTATTTCCTTATTTAAACAACACAGAAAGTCTGTCCGGCGCAGCCAGGATGTTGTCTGAATTGAAGCACCAGTTTGACATAATAGATGAGGGTATGAATTTCTCAAATTACAAAATAGTTATTCTTTCTGATAACATTCTGTTAACACCGGATTTAAAAGAAAAAATAGAAAAATACCTCAAATCCGGCGGCTCGATTATAAGCTCTGCTCATTCGGGGATGAACATAGAAAAAACAGGTTTTGCAAGCAAAAAGTGGAATCTGGACTACCTTGGAAATGAACCATGGAATATCTCTTTTATAAAACCGCTTAAAGAAATCAATAAAGATATGCCGGATTTCCTTACTACCATATACAAACCTGGAATATCAGTAAAGGCGAAAAAGGGGGCGAGGGTTCTTGCACAACTTTACCAACCTTATTTCAACAAACATTGGGATGGATACCACGGTTACCTCTACATTCCGCCTGACAGATATTCCGGAAGGCCGTCTATTGTCCAGTCAGAAAATATAATCCATTTCAGTTTCCCTATTTTTAGGGGATACTATGAACATGCCGTCATAACATACAGGACAATTTTAAAAAATTGTATTGAAAAACTGCTTCCAAAACCGCTGACAATTGTGGAAAACCTTCCTTCTTTTGGCCGTGCAACAGTAACAGAAAAGAAAGGTAGGAAGATGGTGCATTTAATGGTATACTGCCCTGAGTTAAGGGGGAGTAGGCTGCAGGCAATAGAAGAACCAATAATTGCAAAAGATATAAAATTAAAATTGAGAACGGACAGGGTAAAATCTGTGTCCATTGCTCCAACAAAAGAAAAACTTGATTTTATGATAAGTGACGGTTACACAATTGTAAATATACCTGAAGTCAACGGATATCAGATGGTAGTTTTTGAGTAGGATAAAAGGAGAGAGTATGACTTCACGAGAAAGAGTCAAAGTACTTCTGAACAAAGAAATTCCTGACAAGATGGGAATCTATGAACATTTCTGGCCGGAAACAATCAGAGATAACTGGATTAATCAGGGCTTTCCAGAGGATAAAGTACCGGAGAGTCTTTTTGATTACGATTTGACCGGTTGCGGCAGCTGGGTTGATACCGAGCCATTTATGGGACGCAGTAAAGTTGTACAGGAAACTGATGAATGGGTTGTTACAAAGGATGGGCGAGGCGCAACTATGAAAACCTGGAAGAAGAAATCAGGATGCCCCGAACATATGGGTTTCGAAGTAACCACTCAAGAAAAATGGAAGGAATACCGCCAGCCCTTGCTCGAGGTAAACCGCAACAGACTGGGTGACATCAATCAGGCAAAAATCAGCCTGGAAAATGCCAGGAAGAACAATAAATTCTCTTTTTTCGGAAATATGTTTGTGTTTGAACTCCTGCGTGCGACTTTAGGTCATGAAAATTTCCTGCCAGCGATGCTGCTGGAACCCGAATGGATTAAGGATTTCTGCCAGGTTTATCTTGATTTTTACCGCAAGCACTATGAAATTCTTTTCAGAGAAGCAGGCATCCCCGATGGTTTCTTCATTTATGAAGACTGGGGTTACAACAAAGGATTGTTCTGTTCCCCGAGCACAATGCGCGAACTCATCATACCGTATGAAAAACAGCTTGTCTCTTTCTTTAAGGACTACGGGATGCAAGTAATTCTGCACTCGTGCGGCGATATCAGAAAAGCAATTCCTTTAATTATCGAAGCAGGTTTTGACTGTCTTCAGCCAATGGAATCAAAGGCGGGATGTAATGTGGTGGAAATTGCATCTGAATATGGCAGAAAACTTTCGTATATGGGTAATATTAACGTTGTGCCACTCAGCACCAACGATAAAAAACAAGTTGAAGCAGAAATAGTACCAAAATTAATCAAGCTTAAGAAAATGCGAATACCCTATTTCTTCCATTCAGACCATTCCATTCCACCAAACATTAGCCTTAAAACATATCAATATGCACTTGCGCTCTTCATGGAAAACAACTCTTATTGAAAATCCAAAGGAGTGAGAAATGTCTTATGAGATCGGGATGAAAATAATGAATCTGGAAATGACCCAGAGAGTCGGGCGGACTGAATACTGCAGTAATACATCTCTTGTAAAACATATTACTGGTTTTGACCCTTCAAGCAAAAATATGGAAGAACGAACAAATGCCTGGAGGAAATTTTATGAGTGGGCAAATTATGACTTCTTATTTATAAATAACGACGGGCCTACTCCATGGCAGGACCTTGGTCGCACCACTGATATGGGTCATGCAGTCTTTTTGGAAGGCGGGACTGACTTCCGCAATCCTTGCGTCTGTCCGTTCAAAACTCCCCAGGAAGTTCTTTCTTTTGATGCAGCAGAGGAATATGGAATTCCGGATATTGATGAGCGTACAAAATATTTCCAGCAAGCCAATCTGGATGGTCGCAAGACCTATCCAAGTCTGATTTACCCGGGTGGATATTATAAAACAATCGTTTCCGGCTGCATCCAGTCATTTGGATGGGATATGTTCCTTATGGCAGTCGGCACTGACCCTGTAAAATTCGGAGAATATGTGCTTGAGGGTTTTTTTAACCTTGCTCTTGCTAACATAAAAGCCTGGGCCAAGACCGATATTAAAATCTTTATTTCACACGATGATATGGTCTGGACACAGGGAGCTATTTTTAAACCAGAGTGGTACAGAAAATATATATTCCCTCGTTATAAAAAGCTGTGGCAACCCTTAAAGGAAAAAGGCATTAAGGTCATTTTCTGCTCAGATGGAAATTTCACCGAATTTATTGATGATATTGCACAGGCAGGAGCAGACGGCTTTATTTTTGAACCGCTGACAGACCTTGAACTGGTTGTAAAAAAATACGGAAAAACACATGTCATCGTAGGAAATGCGGACTGCCGGGCACTCACATTCGGAACAAAGGAAGACATAGAAAAAGAAGTTAAAAGATGTATGAATACAGCGAAATCCTGCCCTGGATTCTTTATGGCTGTCGGCAATCATATCCCGTCTAATGTCCCTATTGACAACGCTCTTTATTATTTTGATTTAGTAAATAAATACGGTAGACGATAGTAAAGATTATTTTTCTTGACAAATTACAAAAACTATTGTATAATATTATACAACTAATTGTATAAAATAATACAAGATATTGTATAAAATAATATGGAATACAGAATCGACAAAAATAAACTTATAGATATCCTTAAAATCTGGGATAGTTTTATTCGCAGGGAAATTAGGCTTATTGCCTGCGGCGGAACCGCATTAACACTATTAGGAATCAAACCGTCTACTAAGGATATTGATTTTCTTGTGCCGGCCGAAGCCGAATATAGTCATTTAATCAAATTACTAAAAGACCTCGGATATAAAAATGAATCAGGTTTTCGCTGGATTAGGGATGACGGTTTTGTTTTTGACATATTCCGTGGTAAGCATATCCATACTACAGAAATTTTATTTTCTCCTTTAAGGAAGGGTGGAAATATATGCATTGAAATTGGTACAACCCATATTTATGTTGGTGCGCTTAATTTTTATGACCTTATTATATCCAAAATATTTCGCGGCACATCTGCTGACATTGAAGATAGCATAAGTCTGCTTAAAATAAAAAGGGAACAAATTGATTTGAAGAAATTATTGTTAAGATATAAAAAAACTGCGTCTTATGATATTAATCCCAAAAGGATGCTTCAAAATTTATCTGCATTTCTTAAACAGGTGAATAGAAAAATTATGAATGTAGACAAGATAATTAAGGAGATTGAACTATGGCTATAAAAAAAATGGATAAAGAATTACTTCTCTCAGGACTTGCAAAGTTCGGATATCCGCTTATGGAAACAAAAACCGAGGTTGACCCAGAACAGGTTCTGGTAGGCTTGGTTAAAAGCGCTGATTCCCGTCTTCTTGAGGGATTTCCTGTTGTACTTGCAAGCATTCTTACGGATAAAAAAATAAAATTTAATCCTGTTCAAATCGAAAACAAATTTAAAAACTCAAAAGGTAGGAATTTTTTTAATCAACTGCTTGCCCTATCACTTGCTGTTTTCCAGCATTTTAATTATAAGCCTGAATTGGAAAAACTGCACAGGTTTGAGCTTATACATCAGGAAAGACTGAAAGATTTAAGAAATAAATTGGTTCATAATGAGGATTTAAAAATTGATAAGACAATACTTTCTTCAGAAAGAGTAAAAAATACTTTCATGACTTATGTAGTAAATAGCGAACTTCACTCAAAAACTTCACTTAAAGAAAAAATGGAGTTAAAAGACGAATTCACGAGAGAATTTTTTCTCTCCAGATTGTTTTCTCCCAAACAGAAGGAATTGATAACGAAAAAATTGTCCGGACAGGCTTTGACCAAAACTGAGAAAGAATATTATTCCCGCACTGTGAAGAAAAAAATAATGGCAATCGCCAATTCTGAAATTCACCGCCTCGCACAAAAATTATTGGAATTTTAAAGAACTTACACTCCAAAGTTTGTCTTTTTCACAAATTAGAGGTTTTTCCCTAAGATTCTCTTTCTTGAGGTGGTATAGAATATCAGGTTGGAAGCCACCTGCTTTATGAAGGATTTATAAAAGAAGGGCTTTCAATTATAAAGGGTCTGCGCGATAGATATGACGGCGAAAAGAGAAACCCCTGGAATGAATTTGAGTGCGGGAATCACTATGCCCGCTCAATGGCTTCATGGGCAGTTTTACTTGCACTTTCCGACTTTCATTATTCTGCACCGGCAAAAACTATAAGCTGGTCACCGTGCATTAATAAAAATAATTTCAACTGTTTCTTCTCGGTTGATTCCGGCTGGGGAATCTATTCGCAGAAGATAAAAGGCAAGTCTGTAGTAATCAATATTGACGTTGTTTACGGAAAACTTATTCTGCAAACATTGTGTCTTGGTAACATTTGTCCTGAGCGAAGTCGAAAGGATGTAGCGGTACGATTTATCGCACCTGTAGTTAAGGTAGGTAAGAGAGTTATCTCTGCCGACCTCATCCGCAAGGATAGCCTCCTCTTTATCCAATTCCCCCAACCCATAGCCATAGAGAATGAAACTCTTCAGATTAACCTTACATGCTGAGTTCAAATAAAATAAATCGGTTTTTGGTCTATTTCGATGTTTTTGAGTTTTATTCTGGATTCTTCTAAAATCTTGCTCAATAAAATTATTTTTAAGGGCTTGAATCTTTTTGAGAATATGAATAAATTCTTAAGTTCTTTTTCAGAAACTTTCTCTTTGTATTTCACTTCCACAGGAATTATTTTTTTGTCTTCTACGCTTATGAAGTCAACTTCGTGTTTATATGCATCGCGCCAGAAAAATCTGTAGTCCTTTAAAGAAATTACAAAATTTTCTACCAATTTTCCTCTTTCAATGAAATCAGAAATCGCAGCACTGAAAGAAGGGGATGCAAGATAAAATTTTTTAAGCTTTTTTTCAGAGGTCAATAAATTCCTTGAGAAATTGAAGATTTTTTTCATTAAAAACGATTCCGCCAGATAGAAAAAATATGCGCTGAGGGTTTTATTGGAAATGCCGATTTCACGGGAAAGACCCTGATAGTCAATTGTGATTCCGGGGTTCTGCCCTACAATTTGAACTATCCGCCACAAAATTTCCGGATTTGATACAGAGAAATTTCTGGGAATATCCTCAAAAATTATTTTTCTAATAACTGAAATAAGGTATTCTTTTCTTGCGGCAGATTCTTTCATATTTATTGTTTCTATAAACTGGCTCTCTAAAAACATTTCAAATTCTTTTTCAATTTCTTGGCCGAACACAGACAGTTTTTCTAAAATTTCTTCTTTTTCTTTAAAATGAAGGTATTCTTTGAAGTTCAGGGGTGGCAGAAAAAAACTTATGATTCTTCCTGCCAGACTTTCCTGCGTCTTCTTCTTAATGAAAAGAGAGGTTGAACCGGAGATAAAGAATTTCAGATTTGGGTACAGGTCATAGTAAATTTTTAATTGATTCTGGAAATCTGTCAATTTTTGAATTTCATCGAGAAATATGTAAACTTTTTCATTTTTAAAATCCATCTGAGTCTGGTGAGAAAAAGTTTCAAGCAGGCCATCAATGGTGCTCATTTCCTCATCAAAAGTAAAATAACACAATGAAAACGGATTGGCACCTTTCTCCAGAAGGTAATTTATTATCTGGAAAAGAAGGGTGGTCTTACCCGTTCTTCTTAATCCTACCACTTCCACAATCTGTCTTTCTTCTATGTGTTTCAATAATTCATTAAAAATTTCTCTTTTTCTTGTGTAGGGGTATTTAAAACCTTTTTCCCAATGACGGTTATATTTCAATAGAACCATAGCGTTCTTCTCCTTCAGCTATTCCAATAAAATTATAGTTTATTGGAAGCATATTTCTAATATTATATAAAAACATTGGAAATACACCTATCATATATTATAATTGAAAATTGGGAAAAGTCAAGAAAATTATACCTTTTTCCTGTGATTCAGACACTAAGGCCTAAAAATGAAGAAATTGATTAGAGGGGTCATTTTTCAATTAAAATCTCAGCCAAGGCATTTTATATCCCCAGAATCAAATCATTTGGACAACGGCAAAACCGTCTCCCTGGGTAAGAATTAGAAAAATGCAACAATATTCCCTTGGGTTTTAATACAGGGAAGATCGAAAAAAATTAAAAAGGTAGATTAGGTAGGCTGTTTTTAATTATGGAGGTCTGG
>MNUO01000044.1 GCA_001871015.1 Candidatus Desantisbacteria bacterium CG1_02_38_46 | reverse complement strand
GGGATTCTGAATAAGGCTTGTCTTGATTCTGTCCAGCACTTCTGTCAAAACTCTTTTTGTGCGCCGATTTTCTTTGTAATCAAAAAGTTCTTCTACAACCTTTTTAACTCTTTCCAGAACTCTTTCCATTACTTTGCGAAATGCCCTGAATTCATCACTGTCCCTTACAAAACCGCTACGGTCACTGGTAATTGGTAGAAAATCCGCATTGACCTCTCCTGTTATCCTTGCAGCATTCATCCCCCAGTTTTCTATTCCAAAAAAATCCTTTTTAACGGTCACCTGCTTCACTTTGCACTCAATTCCTGCTTCCTTTATATCAGAATGCGAAAGAGGGGTAATAATAATTTCTCCATGCACGACTCCAAAATCTGTCCCTTCTAAAAATGGAATGCGATGCCCCGGAATATATTTTGCAGTAATCTTTTTGCCATTTACAAAAACAGTAAACTCAGGAGCTCTTATAGGCACGGATTCTATAAGACGCTTTTCTATATCTGCAAGATTGAATTTCTTCTTAAGTTTTTTAAGAGTGACTACTGTGCCATCCTGTCTTGCCTGGTCCACAGATTCAACCTGTAAAGGAAGATGCCAGACATCAGGTGTTTTCTCCCACTCTTCTTTATCAAAAATAACCCTGCCCTGGAAATTTCCTTTTTTTGTCCAGACTTCAAAATATGGACAGGCAGATAACACTGCAAATTTACCGATACCAAACTCACCAATTCGCACACGTCCAAACCTCAGAGATTTGCGGTGAATTTTTTTATAAGGAGAACCGATGTTGAAATATTGTTTAAGACCCTCTATATCCATACCAATACCATTATCAGAAATAGTGATCTCTTCATCTTTTATTTCAATATGTGCCTCAGTGGCATCAGCATCATAGGCATTATTTACCAGTTCCCTGATTAGTTCTATGCTTTCTCCATAAAGTCTTTCACCAATTGTAATAAGATGACTCTTGTCTACAGTAACTTCAATATTGTTTTCCATAAATAGCCTCCTTAAAAATTCCTACAAAAATTGCAGAGCAAGCTCTGCCACTACTGTAGTGGGCGAGTTTACTCGACTTTATTGCCCCCCCGCTTGTCTGCGACAAGCAGACGGGGGGGCCTCTACTGTAGTGGGCGAGTTTACTCGCCTTTATTGCCCCCCCGCTTGTCTGCGACAAGCAGACGGGGGGGGCCACTACCTTAGCCTTTAATAACACCGAGGGGTCTCATCTTTGCAACTTTCTTTGAAAGACCAGCATTGTGAATTACATTGACAACATCATTTACATTTTTATAGGCGTCTGGAATTTCTTCCATTAGAGTTTCCATTTCAGCACAGCGAACAATTATCCCCCTGCCTTCAAGTTCTTTAACAATTGACCTTCCACGGCTTACTCTGATTGCCTCGTGCCTGGACATCACCCTTCCTGCACCATGACAATTTTTCACAACTAATGGGAGGAAAGTCTCTGTCAACACTACATAATTGTGACTATCTTCAACTTCAATATTATAAACATCCTTAATCCCCAATTCCTTTACTATTTTAACTCTCTCCATTCTAAGATCGCTATTTATTATCTTTAAGAAATTATTTTTAGCACATTCATCAAACTGATAAAGATATTTTTGAATTTTTACACTGTCCATAAAAGTATTCCTGTCAATCCTGGGGCTAAATGGCCATTTTACATCTTTCATTTCTCCCAAAAGTTGTCTTATTGCAAATAATTTTACACCATATTTTCTTGGGTGCACCTCACCCTTTACTCTTTTAGTTCTTTTGAACACTTCGTTAAACTGTTCTGAAATCTGAAATATAAAACAATTTCCTCGTTGCTTTGAAACATAAGGAAGAATTCTGTTTTTTAAACACGCAACCAATATAGCCTTCCCTATTTCTAAATCCTCGTCACCGGCAAATATATCAATCACTCTATGTTTTGGATTAAAAGTACCGTCACCATCAATAATTCCTGCCAAGAATTGCAGTGCGGTTTCTTTGTCTACATTTAAAACCCACTGGGATAAATTTTTCATCTTTAATAGTAACTCTTCAGCGAGATATTTACTGTTACAGATAAATTCTGTAGCAACTCCCTCTACTAATTTCCCTCTAATAATTCCTCTACTTCTATAAGTGCGTTTTTCTTTTAATTCTAAATTGAATTTTTCCTTAAAACATTTTTGGACAGAATTAATAAATTCTAACTTTGCTTCATCTTTCTTTTGTGTAAACAGTATACTTCCATGTCTTTTATTGCCATAAATTCTCACATATCCATCGCTTGCTAATGCTCCTAATAAATAACCTAATTTAGGATCATGCCTTGTTGCCAAAGGAGGAATATTATCAATCGCGCAAATCATTTCATTTCTGTTCACTATTTCTTTTGCTTCTCTGTATGTCAATCCTAAATTTTCCAGAATTGCAAATTTATGTTCAGGAGTAGCTTTAATTGTACTCATTGCAGATCTGCCTGTCTGAGAAACCAAAAATTGTGCAACCCCAGACATCCTTTTCGTTGCCCTTACTACAGGTTTCCATTCTAATTTTAAATCTTTATTTAGAGAGACAACTAAAAAATCTTCTTGTTTATCATTAAACCTCTCATAAATATTTTTTAAGGAAATTATTCCCTTATTAGTAATTATGTGTGTGTCTCCTGTAAAACATACTGTCCCAAATGTCTGTTCCATTGCAAGTGGAGTGCCTGCAAGGACATATGAATTTCTTCCCATATCGCCAGGAATTATTACAGGTTGCCCTGCAGAAATATATTCCTTTGGGATGGCCGGATTATAGGCTTGAAAAGCACGCGTCGCACCTTTTCTATGCACGCAAACTTTAACCTTATTGCCTTCCACATTATGCTCTTCAAATTTAGCAATGTTGTGCGCCACATCATAAACCAATTTCATTCCCAGCAACTTTGCGCTCTTCCCCAGTATCTTTTCAAATGCTTCTCTTGTCCAGTGCATAATACACTGCCGATTCGCCCAGGCATAATTTGCTGCACAAGCCATTGCCTGAAAATAATCCTGGCCTTCCTGAGAATTTATAGGAGCACAGGCAAGTTGTCTGTCAGGAAGGCCAATCTCATATTTTTGAATAGCACGCTGCATCATTCCTAAAGAATCATCGCATACTTGATATCCAAATCCTCTGGAACCAGTATGAATCATTACTGTAATCTGACCCTTTTCCAATCCGAAAATCTTAGCAACATTAGTTTCATAAATTTCCTCAACAACTTGTATCTCAAGGAAGTGATTTCCTGCTCCCAGTGTCCCTAATTGCCTCAATCCACGCTCAATTGCTCTCTGACTGACCCTGGATGGATTTGCGCCAGGCATTGCACCATTTTCTTCTGTAAACTCTAAATCTTCTTTCCATCCATAACCCTTATCCACTGCCCATTTTGCACCTTTTACCATTACTTTTTCTGATTCGTCATGAGTTAAATGTATGCTTCCTTTTGAACCAACACCAGAAGGAATGGTGTAAAAAAGTGCATCTACCAACTGGCGAATTTTATCTTTAATATCGTCATATTTTAAATCGGTTCTTAAAAGTCTGACGCCACAATTTGAAACAACAAAATTATTTGCAATAAAATTGTGGTCTTTATGTGTTACTGTAAAATCATAAACATAATCATTAAATTCTACCTCTTCAATTTTCTCAATTTTATCCCAGACATAAATACTGTTTTCTAATCCGGCAGTAATCTCTTTTCTGTAGTCTGAATATTTAGGAAAATTGTAAGCAATCCTCGGTTCATCTCTTCCCTCATAAAGTGACCTTTCCAGAAATCTCTTGTTGACAAATTCTGAACTAAGCTCAGAGTAAATTTCTGAAGGACTCTTACCTGACTGATGCATCGTTAGAGCTAATTGAGCTGTGGATGTTCTCTTTTTGATTACTTTATTCTTCATTTTCAAATATTGAATAACCACATTGCTTTCATTTCTTTTCTCTATGTTATATTCAAAATTAACATTTTCATAAAACCTGATTAAGTTTTTGGTGTCGTTACAAACACTTAAACGCAAACGATGTGAAATTTGTCCATCTTTGTTTTCACACTCCTCTCTTTCACCTATCATTTGTATTTTAACTCCAAATTCTAATAAAAGTTTGCCAACTTGCTCAAAAAAATGTCTGGCATCTCCTGAAATCTCTTTCCGCTTGTTCATTGAAACACAGGGAGAATGAAAGCTATATTCATTTGGAATGGATTTGGGAGTGGACATTTCCGCTCCAAAAAATGAAGCAAGGAACAACCGCTTCTGCCATAGTGGTGCATCAAAAATCCATGCTGGAACTCCATATTTCTGATTGACTTTCCTACCAGCAGGAACACCGAGTGAAATCAACAAGGCTGCAAAAGATGTTCCAACTACTTTCATCATATGTTCATTGTGAGTAAATTTATAATGGCCATAATAGGTGTCTATCTTGCAATCTCTAAGACGAGAATATACTCTGGAAGGAGTAAACCCGAGATTCAAAATATCTTTTCTTATATCTTCCAGATCCTCAGGTTTACCATAGAATAATGTCACACCCTTTCTTCTTCCACCTTGAAAATAAACCGTCCCATCGCCAAATACATAACCCATAATTTTTAAAATATACGGAACCTGCCATGAGTCGTATTTAATTGGTAGCAAATTCCTTTTTTTAAAATGAATGATTGTTTGTTCCAATCCATGACCTTGAGAACCTTTCTCAAATTTCAAAAGGATAGCCTTAATTTTTTCTTCACTCAGAATAATTCTTTCAGAAGGCTCTTCGTATGGGACGCCAGTGAAATGCTGAACAGCAACAACATCTTCAACCCTTAATTCACGTAATGGTATCATCCCATCAGGAGTCCAAAAAGGATGGTCTTCAGTTGCTGTTACCTCTCTACCACTTTCAGTGGTTAACTTATAAATTTGATTTTGTGGTTTTATTTTAAGAAATCTTGCGATAGTAGTAATCACTGAAGAAGATTTAGAAAGTTCTGTGGATGCTATATTTATATCCCCCCATTTCTTTTCAAATTCTCTTAATGGAATATGATAACCATGCTCACACATAATTTTTGCATCTCCAAAAAGGCAATTTATATCGTAACCGATCCCGCCCGGGACAATTACTCCTTTTTCTATATCGGTTGCAGCTACACCGCCAATGCAGAAACCGTACCCATAGTGGATATCGGGCATAGCCATAGAATATCTGATGATACCCGGGAGATGGGCAACGTTTCTTACCTGATTTAAACTCTGCTCTTTCTTTATATCTATTAGAAGTTTTTCATCCGCATAGATCAGACCAGGAACGCGCATTCCGCCTTCTTTTGGAAGACGCCAGCGGTAATCATCAATTTTTTCAAGTTTTCCCTTCCATTCCTGTGCCATCTTTTCTCCAGGACTACTGTAGTGGTCGAGTTTACTCGACTAAAAAAATGTGAACATATTAGAGCGGAAACTCCAGTATCCAATAATTGAAAATCCAGTAGGAATTTTTAAGAATGCGAGGTCAAATCCCCACAGCCCCGTTGAAGTATTTATCAAAAATGTGTCGATGGAAGAAAATATACCCTCCACAATAAACTTTTTTGTCCCCCAGGAAACATTCATATCAAATCCAACAAACAGAGTGTGCGAATCCGAACTCTTGTCTACATCCCAGTTGCGCATCTGGCCTCGATTAAAGTAGTTTGCTCTTTTTATTTCGTTAAAAAAATTGTTTATAAAACTTCCATAAACATAACCAACATGAAATCCGTAATCTCCAATTTTTTTACTTGCCACAATATAATAATCCGTTATCCACTGTGCTCCTTCAAATGCTTCTGCAAGGTCAAAAGACGGACCCATTGAGCGGAACAGCCACCCCCTTAATCCTGCTGCGACAGTAGGAAAGTATTTCTGCTCTTGTTTGCAGAAACCAGGGTCAAAAAAATTCAGTAAATTTGACAATTTCCCAACGGCATATTCTTCCCCATAAAATATGCCAATTCCCTTCAGTAATTGCCCCAGGGTAAATGATATCTTTGTATCTACCCCAAACATAAAAATTCTGTACGGAGTGAAAAAGTTATGTTTATTATTAATATATTCGTAAATTTCTCCAATGTAAAAATTAAACAAAAAATCGCTGTTAAACCCGGTTTCTCCAGGATGCTTTGGACTCACCCTGACATAAGCTGTAGGCATAAGTGAAAGCCCTGGACGGACTAAAGAAAGCACAGATGGAGCCTGAGCAAGAATCGGCGTCTGAGCAGGCACTACCTCCACTGGCGTTTCTGAGGAAGTCCGAATAACCTGTGTCTCTACATATGTCTGGTCTACCGGAGTTTCAAGAACTGTAGAAATAGACGGTGTTTCATATAAAGCAGCTGTCTCCTGTGCTTCTAAAACAGTGAATAGTGAACATAGGACAGCAATCAAGCCTGCAAGTCTTAAACATAGAATATTGGACATAGAACCTGTCTCTTTACACATCAAAAATAACCCTTGTTTTATATATTGATCCTGCTTTTCTTTTAGGAATTTCTTCAATTTTCAGCTGATGATATGTAACCGCCTTAATTTCGGTTTTTAGATGATGTTTCTTTGAATCAAACTTCTCGCCAAATGCTTTGCCGACTAACTTGAACTTCTGTTTAAAATTATTTAACGAAATCTGGACATCAAACTTCCTGAATAATATTTCATCTACGCTCTCTTTAAATAATAATTCATCAAGCCATGAATGAATCAAATCTTCAAGCGTGGATTGTGAAATTTCAATTTTAACTATTTTTTTTTCCCCAATTTTGTCGAGATTCGTAATGATACTGAACATGCCATAGGCAGCGTTGGCAAATAATTCATTTAAATTCCTGCCATACGCCTCGATTCCAACATCTGCCGTATGTTCTATTATCTTGAATTTCTTCATTCGATTATTCGTGGAACCTTGAAATAATTCCTGTCTTTCTCAGGTGCCATTGCCAGAGCTCTTTCCTGGGTCAAGGAAGGCTTAACCTCATCGTCTCTAAAAACATTTTTAAGCGGCACTGCATGAAATGTCGGTTCAATGTTACTTGTATCCAGTGCATTTAATTTATCAATATAGTTGAGTATTTTGTCGAGTTGTCCGGTAAATGATTCTTTCTCTTTTTCAGTAAGCGCCAATCTTGCAAGGTTCGCAATATACTCTACCGTTTTTTTATCTATCTTCATTTGTCCCCCTTTTTATGCCAGCCAGCAACGTACTAAATGATTTGTAGCAACTTCTTTAAGAGGTGGCTCTTCTTGAAGGCAAATTTTCATTCTTTTTTCACAGCGTGGATAGAATCTACACGCCTTTGGCAGGTTAAGAGGTGAACCAATTGTACCGGGGATAACGTAAAGCCTGGGCACCTCCTTTGACTCGCTATGCACCCCTGGAATTGCATTCAATAAACCCTGAGTATAGGGGTGGGTGGGATTTTTAAATAAATCTTCTGTGGATGTGTATTCCATTATCCTTCCTAAATACATAACAATAACACTTTTTGCTATCTCATCAACAATCCCAAGATTGTGTGTAACCAAAATGATGCTCATATTTAATCTTGCCTGCAACCTCTGTAATAATTTTATAATTTGCGTCTGGATTGTTACATCCAGAGCGGTTGTAGGTTCGTCTGCGATGAGTAAAGATGGATTGCCGGAAAGTGCCATTGCAATCATTGCGCGTTGCTGCATTCCACCGCTCAGTTGATGAGGATAATAACGATAATACTGTTCGGGAAATGGCAATTCCACTAACTTTAGCAACTCTACCACTCTGTTAAAAACTTGTTCTTTTGTAGCCCCCCCGCTTGTCTGCGACAAGCAGACGGGGGGGCCACTACTGTAGTGGTCGAGTTTACTCGACTTTGTGGCAGAGCAAGCTCTGCCACTACTGTGAACTTCTATTGCCTCTTTAATTTGCTCGCCAATAGTAAAAACAGGATTCAACGAAGTAAAAGGGTCCTGGAAAATCATTGAAATCTCATTGCCCCTTATTTTCCTTGTCTCTTCTTCATCAAGATTCAGGAGATTCCTTCCCTTAAAATAAATTTTTCCCTCAACAATCTTTCCTGGACTTGGCACAAGATTCATAATAGACAGGGCTGTAACACTCTTTCCGCATCCGGATTCTCCAACCAACCCTAATGTCTCGCCCTCATCCAGGGAAAAATCCACTCCATCTACTGCTTTGATTATTCCATCGTCGGTGTAAAAATATGTCCGTAAATCTTTTACTTCCAGTAATTTTTCCATTTTTAACCAATCGTCCTTTTTGCAGAGCAAGCTCTGCCACTACTGTAGTGGGCGAGTTTACTCGACTTTGTGGCAGAGCAATCTGGGCCACTACTGTAGTGGGCGAGTTTACTCGACTTTGTGGCAGAGCAATCTCTGCCACTACTGATCGCCTAATCGTCCAATTGTCTATTTCAGTCTTGGGTCCATTGCATCCCTCAAACCCTCACCTAACAGGTTGTAAGATAAAACAGTAATGAAAATAGCCAGCCCCGGGAATACACTAAGCCACCAGGCACCATGAAGTAAATAATCCTTTCCACTGGTTAAAATATTTCCCCAGGAAGGAGTTGGAGGTTGTACGCCAAGACCTAAAAAACTCAAACCGGATTCTACAAGTATTGCAGAAGCCACGCCCAGAGTTGCTGCGATAAGCACTGGAGCTATAGCATTTGGAAGGATATGTCGAAAAATTATCCTCATATCACTTAAACCCGATGCTCTTGCTGCCTCTACAAATTCCTGCTTTTTCAGTTTTAGAAATTCAGCGCGCACAAGTCGTGCAACGCCGGTCCAGCTAACCAACCCTATCACAGCCATCACATAATTTATATTTGGTTCTAACACAGCAATAACCATCAGGATAAGAAAGAAATCTGGAAAACAGAGCATTATATCAACCAGACGCATAATAAAATTATCAATCCATCCTCCATAATATCCTGAAATAGCCCCGAGCAGGGTCCCAATGAAAATGAAAATTCCAACTGCTACAAAACCCACTTTCAAAGAAATCCTGGAACCCCAGAGAATCCTGGAAAAGACATCTCTACCCAATTCATCAGTGCCAAAAAGATGTCTGGCAGATGGCGGAGCCAATCTTTCTAATAAATTCTGAGCATTGGGCTGGTGAGGAGACAGGATTGGCGTAAGCAAAGATATTATAAAGAAAATAACTACAATTATTGCACCGCCAACTGCTAATTTATTCTTTTTAAATCTACGCCACATATCTCCACATCCTCATCATTTATATCGTACTCTGGGGTCTGCCCATGCATAAAGAATATCTGCAACCAAATTTCCCAGTAAAGTTAAAAAAGCAGCAACAGCGCCAACCCCCATAATCAATGGGTAATCACGCTCCATAATTGCAAGATAGCCAAGCCTTCCCATGCCTGGCCAGGCAAATATTGTCTCAATTATAAAACTTCCGCCGATTAAACCAGGTATAGAAAATCCAACAATTGTAATAACAGGAAGGAGTGCATTGCGAAGGGCATGTTTATAAATCACGACGTTCTCAGACAATCCTTTTGCGCGGGCAGTGCGGATATAGTCCTGACGGATTGCCTCAAGCATTCCTGCACGGGTATATCGAGATAACGAAGCAATCCCGCCAAAAGCAGATACGAACACAGGCATAATTAAATGTTTAGTGTAGTCAATAGTTCTTGCCCAGATTGGGAGGTATTCACTTCCAATGGAACGCATACCTGAAATCGGCAGCCAGTTTAATTTCACTCCGAAGGAAATCATTAAAAGAAGAGCGAGCCAGAAGCTTGGAACCGAAACACCGATAAAAACAAGAATCGTTGTGAATTTGTCAAAAATAGAATATTGTCTGGCAGCAGAAAGCACACCCACAGGTATTGCTATCAGGAAAATCAAAAAAAGGGAGAGTCCTTCAAGAAACAGAGTGGCAGGTAAACGCTCCAGGATTTTTTCCATCACGGGGCGGTCATCTTTAAAAGAAGAACCAAAATCTAACTTGATAAATCTCTTCAACCAGTTCAGATATTGAATATGTAAAGGCTGGTCCAACCCATAGAGTTTAGTCAACCTTTCTCTGGCTTCAAAAGAAACTTTCGGACCAGCCTGGGCAACTATATCTGTGGGACTACCCGGAGCAAGGTGAATGACAATAAATGTAATAATAGTTATCCCAAATAATACAGGTATCATCATAAATAGACGTCGAGCAATATAATTCCACATAATCATCTCTTTGAAATCGGCACATCAAAAACATAGGCATAATGCACTATTTCAGGTTTTGCAATGGCGTATAAGGTTTTGCGGATAAACGCAGTTGCCGAAGGCAATTGATGTAATATTTTATTTATCACCCTTTTGCCTCACTATTTCATTGAGGTCATGCAATAATTTCCCATCTTCCGTTTGCCAATATTTGGGCCCTGCTACGCCGTGTTCATCATGTTTAAACCCAAGTTTTCTATCTATAATCGCAGCTATTTCCGAAATTGAGTAAAAATTCCCATCGCCTTTGTATTTTAATTTGTTTTGATTTGTCACTATTTCGGCTTGCTCGTCCTTAAATACTCTACTGTGGAAAAAAAATAAGGCCTGACCATTCCTAACCAATCCCGCATCTGCTAATTCTTGTAAAGTGACTTTCCTAGATTTTCTCGCATATTCTGGGGATGAACCGACTTGTGGTATCCCATCAGAGGGGGTTGAGGTAGAAATTCTATGAAAGTCAAGAGATAAGCCAATGGCATTCCAAATCTCTGATATTTTAATTTTCACTTCTTCCTCCAGACTTTTCTTTTCTTTTTTCAATTGTTCGATTTCTTCTTCCTTTGTTTCTATGTCGCTATCGATGCCTTCGACTTTATTATCGTATTCCTGTTTAAAGCGTTCTTCATTTGACATAGCATCTTTTATTTCTCGCTCTCGCTCATCTATTTTCTTAAGTACATTTCTATTCTGCAAATTATCGTTGTGTAAAAGGCTTGAAAGTGTCATCCAAACTGATTCTTTGTTGAGGTCTTGCCTTTTGATTGAATACAATAATGACCTTTCAAATGCAACCCCTCGGAGTTGACTATAGATTCTAATTTCGTTGCCATTTGCTATTACTGTAAGTAACGCATTCTCATCAAAAGTGTAATTTTTTATCTGCTCAACATAGTCATTTAGGTTTTCATTATAATTTTTTGTGTCAATGATCACCTTGCAATCAGGAGGTACATTCTTAATGTAAATGTCTATTTTACCTCCGCTTCGTGCGCGGTATTCAAACTCTAAGTTTTCTCTTTTGTGACCTAACAATTCAAGTATTGGTACAACGACCTTCTGTTTTACGTTTTCTTCAGTAGGTCCTATGTCGCTCTCTTTTAATTTAGCAATTCTTTCTATTGCTTGTTTTATTTCTATCATGGTCCTCCTCCATTTTTAGCGTGCGAGGAAATTTCATCTTATTTCTGAATTTTTTATCTTTGTCCTTACAAAATTAAGGAAATATCTGATTGCCTCATCAGGTCTTTTAGGAATTTCACTTGTTTCAACTCTATCTTCAAAACCATTGTGAAAATGTTTTGGAAAAGTAGAAACTCTTAACCATTTTTTATGAGGAGCGTTATTATGGCGATAAATCATTCCATCAATATTCTTTCTATCCCAGTGATAAGCATATCTATCATAATTGGTTAGAGAATACCAAATGTCAATGAAAGTACTATCTCTTAGAAATATTCTCATTCGATTTAAACCAGAAATAGTATCTTCTATAATATCAGAAAATTCTATTTCAGATATTTGTGCTAATTTGTCAATGTCAATAACGTTCATTTATAACTCTCCAAAATTTTAAGAATCTGTCTTCGCTTATATTCCAGATGGTCAAGTCTAAAGTAATCTTCCCAGGAATCCCTCTCTTCCAACTTACCCTTTCTGTATTTTCCATCAATCTCGGAAGATTTGCTTACTTTATATTTGCCACAGAGACGAAATATTTCTGCTTGAACTTTCCGTAGTTCTTTTTTCAAAAAAGTCTCCACTGCTTCTGAAAGAAAAACACCGGGAGAAATCTCCATTTCCCTTGCAATTTTAGCAATTTCTCTCATTGCAATAGTAGTCATTTTAAACTCACCTCCTCATTTTCCTTCATAATTTCATATTTGAAGGAGTTGTTGGATGTTGAGGTCTGACCCCATCAGCCTTTTGGCGGACCGATTATCTCGCGCAGGATTATTGCCTGCCTGAGGTCCTTTGGAATCTGAAATTCTTCTAACTTCTGTGCAGGTTCGACTGGCAATATCGTCTCAACCTCAGCTACCGGCTCAGGTATCTTGCTCTCCTGCTGAACAGGAACTGAAATCTGCGGCTGGGGTTCTACAACCTCAACTTCTTCCTGCTCTTCAGGAATTCTTTCTTCCTCGGGATGCTCCCCTGTAAACATAGTCTCAAACAAACGTTTGAGTTCGTCTTCCTTTTCTCTTTTCTCAGGAGCACCCGCACCATCCTCTGTCGGACGGGTGCCCGCCTGACGAATTGTCCTGAAAATAATCACCATGATTATAATCACCCAGATGATTAACCCTATTATTGATTCCATCACTTACCTTCTTCTGGACCCATTTTTGAAATTGAACCGCGCATATCAGTATCTGCCTGGACATTTCTCATCCGATAATAATCCATAATTCCCAATTTTCCTTCCCTGAACGCCTGGGAAATTGCTTTTGGAACCTCTGCCTCAGCTTCAGTTACTTTAGCTCTCATTTCCTGGGTGCGCGCTTTCATTTCCTGTTCCTCAGCTACAGCCATAGCGCGGCGTCCCTCTGCTCTTGCCTGGGCAATTTTCTTATCTGTTTCTGCCTGAGCTGCCTGAAGTTCAGCACCCACATTCTTACCAACATCCACATCAGCAATATCAATTGAAAGGATTTCAAAAGCAGTGCCTGAATCCAATCCCTTGCCCAGCACTGTTTTAGAAATATTGTCAGGATTTTCAAGAACATCCTTATAACTTTTTGATGAGCCTATTGTGCTAACTACACCCTCTCCGACACGCGCTATTACGGTTTCTTCAGTAGCTCCGCCTACTAAACGCTCAATGTTGGCTCGCACCGTAACTCTTGCTTTTGCTTTCAACTGAATCCCGTCCATTGCAACTGCCTCTACCATTTCTTTTCCTTTTGTAGGGTCAGGACAATCAATAACCCTGGGTTTTACACTCATCTGAATTGCATCTAAAACATCTCTTCCAGCCAGGTCAATTGCTGCTGCACGAGCAAATGCCAAATTAAGATTTGCTTTTTCAGCAGCAATTAATGCCTTCACAACCTGATAAACATTCCCACCTGCAAGATAGTGTGCCTCAAGGTCATTTATCTTGATGTCTAATCCCGCCTTCTGTGACATTACCAGCGAATTCACAATGATGGACGGTGGCACACGACGCAGCCTCATACCAACCAGAGTAAGAATACTTACTCTAATCCCTGCTGCCCATGCAGCAATCCACAATCTTACCGGAATCAGGTAAGTAAACAAAAACAAAAGCACAACTATGACCAGCATTACTAAAAACGCAATCGCTCCTCCACTCATTTCAACCTCCCTTTCGAACAAAAATTTTACCACCCTCTACTCTCACCACTTTTATTTTTATTCCCTTTGCAATAAACATTCCTTCTGTAACTACACTAAATTTTTTGCCATCTATTAACGCCATACCCGAAGGGCGAAGAGATGTTATTGATTCCCCTTCCTTGCCTGATAAATTAGCGTAATCTGTTGAAGTTCTGAATCCCCTTTCCGCATCTTCCTTTTCTTTTAGACTTACCAAATTAGAAAGTTTATCTGCAAAAAATCGAATCAAAATAATAACAAGAATAAAACTCCCGATGGAAAGAACAAGTCCCACAAGGATGTTCAGGGTTTTAAAAGATAGATATGAAGCGACAAAAAGCAGGATTAAACCTGAAATACCCACAAGTCCAAAACCAGGAATAATAAAGAGTTCCATCAATAATAATATAAATCCTAAAACTAAAAGCAGAAGAACTGTCATCCATGCAGCCATTTAAACCTCTTCTGAAACTATAATATTATTTCCTTCAATCCGAACAACTTTTATTTTTTTCCCAGCTCCAATATATTCTCCATCAGTTGTAGCATCAATTATTTCATCGCCAATCTGAATCTTGCCTATCGGGCGAAGAACAGTAACTGTCCTTCCCTCCTTTCCTTTGAATGCTTCTGCATTGAACAAAGTAACTTTGTAACCTAAATTGCTTTCTTCTTTGAATTTCAATGCAAACGCATTTTCGAATCTCTTCCAGATGCGGGTTGAAGGGAAAAATTTGAATATAACAAAGAGGGTTGCAAGTGTTGCAACTAATGACCAAACAACTGTTTGCAAAGCCCTAAGATAATCACCTCTGAATACAGGAACATCAGGAGCAGGTTTTTTAATCAGGGAAAGAAAAATGCTTAAAATTATGAAAAAAATTCCAGAAACACCAACAAACCCGAATCCAGGAATTGTAAATATTTCAATCGTCAGCAGAATTGTTCCTGCCATAAATAGAATTATTTCTGTCCACTGGGCAAGCCCAACCAGGAGATATCCACCGAAGAACAGAATAAGACATATCACTCCAATGGTCCCGCTAATTCCCCATCCCGGCGCCTGTAATTCAAAGTATATACCCAGGAATCCGATTGTCAGCAGGAGACCACTGAACATTGGATTTGTTAGGAATCGCACAAAATTCTCAGACCAGTTGAGACCCGGTTCAATTATTTCTGCATCCATTAACCCATAAATTTTCATCAACTCAGAGATACCTGAAGCCTGATGCGCAGCAAGTTTTAATTTAAGTGCCTCCTGTGTTGTCAGGGTAAGCAATTTTCCCTTTTTAATAACACCTTTTATTTCTACATCAGGGTCTACCATTGCCTCAGCAAGGTCCGCAGGATGTCCGGTTTTTTCTGCTGTTGCCTTGAACTCCTTCCTCACATAAGAAATCTCTTTCTCGCCTGTGGGAGAAGTAGTACCTGCAGGAGAAAACGCAACAGGCGTCGCTGCACCAATCGTACTTCCAGGTACCATTACAATGGAATTTGTTGCAAGAGAAATAAGCGCACCTGCTGAAATTGCCCTTTTGTTTATGAATGCAATGCTTTGAATACCGGACTCAAATATTGCATCTCTTATCTGGGTGGCAGCATCAACCCTTCCACCAAAAGTATCGATTTCCAGAATAAGTACTTTTGCGCCTTTATCCCTGGCTTCCTTTATAGCTCTTTCAACAAATCCACTCAAGCCAAGGTCAATTGTCCCCTTAATTGGTATTACATAAACAATTTTCTTGTTCTGGCCAATGGAATACAAATTTGAAAAAATTGCAAAGATTATCAATAAAATGGAAAAATAGAAGCGTCCCCTTTTCACCCTTTTCATCTTTCAACTCTTCTAAAACCTGACAGGGAAGTAATTTTCAGTTTTTCCTTCTTGAAAAGTTCGTCAAGCAGGAGATTTAAACCTAAATTATCACTGGGAATATGTCCGGCGATTACCACATTGATATGATTCTTTTGAGCCTCCTTTGAGTGCTCAATGCTTAAGTGCATCCCCACTATAGTGCCCACATCTGTCTGTGAAAGTTTTTCAAAAATCTTCTGTGAACCCTCTGTTCCACCTGTCATATCTACAAATACTTTTCCAGCCCGTTTTTCTGCACTGCCAACAATAATCTTTGGTCCATTGTTTAGATTAGCTCCCTCTTTATATTCAGGAATTTCTTTCAGGATATTCATTATATCATCCAGGGTCTGCGGCTTTTTTTTATCCATAATTCCTTGCAAATAATTAGTGACATGGTTATCTGCAGGAGTATGTATGCACATCATCGGTATATCAAAAAGACGAGCTAAATCAACGGCCCTCTGGTGGTTGGCAGGCATAACTTTTTGTGACACTTCTTTTATTCTTTCCCCCAGTAGGTCTTCAGCAACATTAATAGGAACGCCGTATTTATTAAGTATATCGGCCTGCATATGCATTACCTCATAGAAAGAAGCAAGTGCAGAACCCTCAGGATGATGAGAGATAATTAAATCTATCTTCTCTCCTTTATTTCTCAACATTTGCGCAGCCAGTACTTCACCAACTTCCATATCGATACCCATCAGGACATTTTTTATTTCTTTGTTGAGCTCACCATAAAGAATACGGGTATCAGCATAGGGATTACTCAATTTCTCTCTGTCAAAATATTCCTTTTCCTTTTTGTCCATTTTTTCATATTTTTCTTTAATTTTTTTAAGTTCATCTAAAACTTTCTTCTTACCCCGTGGGTCCTTCTCCATTCCCTTTTCTACTGCAAACCTGTAAATTTCACCTAATTTCATCGAATCCTCCTTCTAAAAAATAATGTAGCGCCTCCACAGTAATGGCAATCATCATTTTCATGCATTTAAGATATTATATAGTATATCAGAGACTTTATAAAATGTCAAGAAAATGTGAAGATTCCCTATGTGAATATTCCCAGAAATTCCCCAAAATTTCATAAAACTGCTTTTTCACTAAGATATATATTCTTGATTTAATCCCATTAAATCTGATGTGAGGATTAAGGGTGCACCACCAAAATCCTGGAAGAAAAACAACCACATTCTGTATCCAGAGTAACAACCAAATTCTGGAAAAATTCATATATCCCTGAGAGGATTAACTGAAAAAACTAAAAAGGGCTGCTGAAGTTAATACCAACTAAATTCTGGAAAGATGTAATTAGTATTGGATTTGGTAGGTTTAGTTTCAATCGATATCAAATTTTACTTGGTGGAATGGTAGGGGCCGGGGATTTTGTGGAGTCTCGCCCCAGCGAGTCGCCTTGGGCGACAAGTTTCATTTTCATTGCGGTGTCGTTGGCTATCGCGGGAGATGACCATTTCAAAAGAAACATTATTGCCCCACTGCTGTTGTTTGGCGTAAGATAAACCTGATAAAAGTAAACCCGCGGTTAAGATAAAAATTAACTTTTTCATTTCGGTTGCTCCTTTCGTTTCAATAAAACCATTACGACTTTTTCCCGACTTTGCCTGCGAAAAACAAGGTTCTGCTTTTCCAGAGAGCCTACTTTTGGCGAAGCAGGTTCTTATAATTTATACCCACCTGCAAATAGTTATGCGTATACTAATCGTCCTTTTGGTTCAGGAATTGCTCGGCCTAATTCTTTGGCGGTTTCAACCCATTCTCGAGCTATCAATTCTACATTATCCATGGCCTCTTGATAGGTTCTGCCATCGGCCATACAGCCCGGCAATTCCGGGATCTCTGCAATAAATGCTTTGTCGTCATTGCTCCAATAGATAATCAGTTCATAACGAGCCATTTTCTCTCCCGAAGGGGCATTATTTTAGCCACTTAATTTTGACTATTTTCTCCATGGGCTTAAATTCAGGGTCTCCTGTAAGAAGTATGGAGTCTTTTAAAATAGTGGTGGCTGCAGCAAACGCGTCGGCAAAAGAAATGGGGTAGACGGCTTTAATTTTGGCTGCCCGGGAGAGGATGTTGTCTTCAAGCCCGACAAAAGTAATTGGGCACTCTCTCAGCCATGCAATTAATTTATCTGATTCCTTTTCACCGGACTCTCTATGTACTATATATTGCACTTCGCCCAGATTGATTTCGTGCACAAAGAGCACCACATCCTTCTTTTTTGCTTTCTCCAAAAGTGTTCTTACCTGTTCGCCGCCCCCTTCCTTCTTCAAATACGCTATTATAGCGTACGTATCCAGGGTATACGCCTCTTTTACCTTTTCCATTTCTTGTCCTCTATGCGCAGTTCTTCTCTGCGTGCGGCCTGCACCATAGACATGGTAGACTTTTTGGTTTTAAAGGCTCCAAAACAGGCTTCAATGGGGTCTCTGGGCAGGGGACGCAGAACAATCTCGTCCCCCTTTACCATAATATCAATTTTGTCTTGCGGCCCAAGATGCAGCTTTCGACGGATTGGAATGGGAATTATTATTTGTCCCTTTGTGGATAATGTTGCAGTAGCCATCTTACCTCCTCCTATTAAGTCTTACTTTATAATAAAAGTATACCATAAATATAAAAGTTTGTCAAGTAAAATAAGCGTTTTGCAGAGAAATCGAAAGCATTTTTTATAGAACAGCCCGGAAAGAACGGTACAGGGTATATAATCACCGGAATTTACAGGGAGAATTGAGAATAGAGGGACGGATTACGCTGAAAGTGGTCAGCATAGGTGACCGGG
>MNUO01000050.1 GCA_001871015.1 Candidatus Desantisbacteria bacterium CG1_02_38_46 | reverse complement strand
GATAAACTTTCAGGTATTTAAAAAACCACTTTTTTGAGCGTCTGAGTTTCTTATAAATCTGAATTGGTTTTAGCCCTTGTTGATATAGTTCTATTGCCTTAAACCGCCTTAGAAATTCTTTTTGTTCTTTTCCCATAATATCCTCCTTTTTAAAAGATATTATAGGAATATTTTTTAATTTGTCAATGAACAAAAATTCTTTGATTTAGGGTTACCGATGTATATGCACTTGCCAAATATGCTCTAAAGATAAAAGAAAAAGACCCGAAGTTTTATCTTGTCCACGGTGAAGCAAAACAGAGTTATGCACTCTTAGAGAAAATGCAGGAAATCGGCATTAAAGCATCAATCCCAAATGTAAACAGGTGTCAGGTCTTGACAAATGACATTTAATTCTATAATATTGGATTCCAGAAGAGGACGGCAGAGGAATTAAATATGATTGATACTCATGCGCATTTGACAGACGAAAGATATGATGGGGACCGCGAAGAAGTTGTAAAAAGAGCAAAAGAAACAGGAGTGAAAAAAATAATCTGCATCCTTGTAGAATTTGATGAAAGAAGTATGCAGATTTTCAATCGCCTGCTTGAGCACGACTTTATTTTCGGTGCGGTAGGCATACATCCCCACGATGCAAAAGATTATGAAAAACACAAAGACATCTTTTTGCAATTGCTGGATTTGCCTAAAATAGTGGCGCTTGGCGAAACAGGGCTTGACTATCATTATTTAAATTCTCCAGCGCAGACACAGAAAGCAGTCTTTGAAAAACAACTTCAGATAGCAAGCGAAAGGAATCTGCCGGTAATTATTCATTCCCGTGAAGCACTTGATGATGCATTCTCAATTATAAGTAATAGCGGTATAAAAAAAGCGGTGATGCACTGTTTTTCCGGCCTGGAAGAAGAAGCAAAAGAATATTTAAACCTTGGTTTTTACATTTCTTTTGCAGGACCAGTTACGTTTAAAAATGCTAAAAAGCCAAAGGAAGTTATAAAAATTATTCCTGATGATAGGTTACTTCTTGAGACAGATTGTCCTTATCTTGCTCCGCAGGTTTTTCGCGGAGAGAGAAATGAACCGTCTTATATAAAATATATTTATGAAGAAGCAGCAAATCTGAAAAATATATCTGTAGATAAACTCGCGGGCATTGTTTCAGAAAATGTTTTTAAACTTTTCGGGACTTAATACATTTGGTTACACAGATTTGAGGGGAGGATGGAATGAATGAAATGACATCGCATGAGCGCTTCAAAAGGAATGCCAATGACCATTTCTTCTCTGAAAATTAAAATTTATAATAATTTGATAGAAAAATCATCGTATACTTGACATTTTTTCTTTCATGATATATAATAATACAAGAATATAAAGAGGAAGTTATATACGATGGAGGGTTACCATGGTTAAAATTGGACAGAGGATAAAGGAATTAAGAGGTAAAGCTGGCATGAGTCAGCAGGAACTTGCTGACCGACTAGGGGTTTTAAGAGCGACTGTTTCTCAAATAGAAAATGGCGAAAGAAAGGTCTGTGAGGAAGAATTAATCAAACTATCAAAAATATTCGAAGTATCTATAAATAATCTACTCGGGTTGGAGAAAGAGCCAGAAATAGTTTTAGAGGATAACAAAAAGGCTAATAAAGAAGAAAAGTTTATAAGAATAAATGTTCCTCAAAAAAATTTAGAAAAATTCAAAGAAGTTTTTCTTTACATCTTAAATAAAATCAGCGCAAAACCTAATATCGGTGAAACAGTAATATATAAACTTCTTTACTTTATCGATTTCAATTTCTACGAAAAATATGAAGAACAACTTATTGGCGCTACTTATATTAAAAATCATTTTGGGCCTACACCAATAGAATTCAAAAAGATCGTTGAAAAGATGCTTGACGAAGAAGAAATAACAAAAATTAAAAGTGAATTTTTTAAATATCCACAAACTAAATATTTACCTTTAAGAAAACCAGATCTTTCAAGATTGAAAGCTAACGAAATCGAAGTGATAGACGATGTGTTAAATAGACTTTCTGATATGACAGCTGCTCAGATAAGCGAGTATTCCCACAATGATGTGCCTTGGTTAACCACAGAAGAAGGCAAAAAAATTGAATATGAATCGGTGTTTTACAGAACTCCGGCTTACTCAGTAAGGGCATATAATGAAAATATTTAGTCAAGTTTCCCATCTGTCGGAGTTCAAGAAAGACCTGAAAAAACTCACAAAAAGATTTAACACACTTGAAGGCGACTTAAAAATATTTATTGAAAAACAATTAAATCTTTATCATAAATTAAAAATTGACAACAAGGGAATTTTCCAAATACCGGATTTAAAAATTGAATATCCAAAAATCTATAAAGCTAAAAAATTTGCTTGTCGATGCCTAAGGGATGGTGCACAGTCAGGAATAAGAGTAATATATGCCCATTATGAAAATGAAGATAAAATCGAATTCATAGAAATTTATTATAAAGGTGACAAAGAAAATGAAGACAGAGGAAGGATTATAAAATATTATAAGAAATAAAAGAATAAATTTTGGAGACGCAATACTTAATTCAATATAAATAAAAACGGGTGCTGTCCCAAATTTAATCTATGCAGGAAACCGATGAAATTCTTATAAAAAAAATTGCCACAGGAGACGAAATAGCGTTTGAAGAAATGGTTCTGCGCTATCAGAACAAGGTTCTGAATTTAATTTACAGGCATATCAATTCCTCATCCGAAGCCGAAGAGATTGCACAGGATGTTTTTGTAAAGGTGTGGAGTCAGGCAAAGTCCTTCAAGGGTAATTCAAAATTGTCCACATGGCTGTATCGTATCGCAATCAATCTGAGTATAAACCATCTGAGAAAGAAGAAGTTGAAAACAGTGTCTCTGGATAAAGGAATATTTCTGCCTGATGGCAAAATAAAAAAGGACATCGCTGCGCCAATAGATTTGCAACCTGATTTTGCAATGGCAAAAAACAGGCAAGCCTTACTGATAAAAAATGCGGTTGACTCACTTCCACCCACACAAAAAACAGCTTTTATACTTTCGAAATACGAGAACCATTCCTATGCCAGGATATCAGAGATTATGAACCTGTCAATTCCTGCAATTGAATCCCTTCTGTTCAGAGCCAAGCAAAATCTTAAGAAATTTCTCCTTCCATTCAGAGAAAAAGGTGAACTCTGACCGCAAGTTTCTATAAAATATTTTGTCTAATTATATTAAGGAGGTTATAATGCGCTGCCAGAAGGCGAAAAAAATGATTTCGTTATATATAGATAGTGAGATGAGGGGAGTTGCAGCAGAGGACTTGCTTGTTCATATAAATGCCTGTGCAAAATGCCGCAAAGAAATGGAGTTTATGAGTGAAACAATGAAAAATTTGCCTGTTAGCCAAACTCTAAGAGTTTCACCTTATTTCTTTGCAGGAGTGAGAGAAAAAATCATACAGGGCAAAAAAGAAAGCCCTGTTTTTTTCCCTTTGAATCTGAAACCTGCTTTTCTTGGTATCAGCTTATTTTCAATTATAATAATTTTTTCAGCCCTGACAGGCATTTTCCTGGGGGAAACTTACTGGACCCAGGCGACCAATTCTGAATTATCCTTAGAAGAAGCGAAATCATCATTCAATCTTGGTGTATTCGAAGACATTCCTGATGGTTCGCTTGGCGATTTCCACAATGAAATATTAGGGGGTGCTTAAATGAAATCAAAAATAGTGGCAATAGTGCTTGTTGTTTCTCTGGCGATTAATATTGGAGTGGCATCAATAGTTTTATACCGCGGGGCAATGGCAAAAAGGTTCTGGAGAAGAGGTCCAGGGGTTATGGGTCGCATGCATACATCCCCGTTCCACAGAAAGATTGGCTTGGCAAAAGAGCAGAGTGAGAAAATCGTTAAATTTCAGGAAGAAATGCAAAAAAACATTTTCCCCTTGAGAAAAAACCTGAACGAAAAAAGAAAAGAGTTGTTTGTAATGGCGAAAAGCGGGAAAATTGACGAGAAGAAAAAGCAGAATCTCCTTAAGGAAATGTCTTCTTTGCAGATGCAGATTGAAGGCATGTCTCTGGACAATATTGTAAGAATAAGAAATGTGCTGACCCCGGAGCAGGCAGAAAAAATGAATAAGTCCTTTGAAAAAATTGAATCAAAATTTTTCTGGGGGGACACCTTCACAGGACCACGCATGCATGGACCCAGGAAGTTCGGCAGGTAATCTAACCAGATGAATAAAGAAACAAATTTTATTATTGGAACAAATAATCTAATTAAAATTTACAAACTCGGAGATGTTGAAGTGCGCGCCCTCAATGGAGTGTCCATCTCTGTAAAAAAGGGAGGATTTATTTCCATAATGGGAGCATCCGGTTCAGGAAAATCCACGCTTATGCATATTATTGGTTGTCTTGATAGACCAACAGAAGGAAAAATTTTTCTTGACGGGACTGATGTTAGCATAATGGAAAGAGACGAACTGGCAGAGATAAGAAACAAAAAAATCGGGTTTATATTCCAGATGTTTAATCTTCTTCCAAGAATGAATGCAATTGAAAATGTAGAGTTACCCCTCTTATACTGTGATGTGGAAAAAAAGGGAAGGCAGAAAAGGGCTCTTGCTGCACTTGAAAGAGTAGGTCTCGGTGACCGGATAAAGCATCACCCTGCTGAATTATCTGGTGGTCAGCAGCAAAGGGTAGCCATTGCCAGAGCACTTATAAACAATCCGGCAATTATACTTGCAGATGAGCCCACGGGAAATTTAGACAGCAAGTCAGGAGTGGAAATAATTGCAATCCTGAAAAAACTCCACGAACAAGGGCATACCATAGTTACAGTCACTCATGACAGGGCAGTTGCTGAGCATGCCGAAAGAATAGTAATTCTAAAAGATGGCGAAATTACAGAGGAAGTTAAAGTTAGGGGTAATAATGAAGATAATATATAGCGTATTAATAATTTTTTCATTTTTATATTATTTTAACGGTAATGTTTGTGCTGGCGGAGAAACATTATCGCTTGAACAGTGCATTAAACTTGCTTTTGAACATAAGCCTGGCTTCAGGATTGTACAGCATAACATGATATCAGCTGATTGGACGCTGAAAAAAGCCTATGCAGGTTCAAACAGTTCTGACCCGGATAATAATTACTCAGCATTTCTTTCATTAGAACAGTATATCTATGATTTTGGAAGGTCCCGCAGAGAAACACTTAAGGCAAAAGAAAGCAATGCCATTTCCCTTGCTTCTTTCGAAGCAAAGAAGCAGGAAATAATATATAATGTAACCCAGACCTATTATTCGTACCTGAAAGCAAAGCATATTAAGGAACTGAATTCAGAATCTCTTAAAAAGGCACAGCAATATTTATTCCGAGCAAAGGGTTTTTATGAAGTCGGAACAAAACCGCGCATAGATGTGACACGGGCAGAAGTAGACGTTGCAAATACACAACTTGCAGACCTCAAAGCACAAAACTCACTTAAACTTGCAAGACTTGAACTGATTAACGCAATCGGTTTGAAGCCCCAGGAATATTTCGAAGTTGAGGACAGAGTTGAAACAAGTTCATTTGACATAAGCCTTGAACAATGTATGAAAACTGCATTCAGTTTCAGAGTAGACCTTAAACAACAGGGGTCTAATTTAAAAATAGCACAGATTAATTTAGATTCTGCTCGTAACTTTTACAACCTCTCACTTTCAGCAAGGACAAATCTGGCTTATTGCGGACAAGAATTCCCGTTGCAAAATACCTGGTCGTGGGGAGCAGGTCTGAACTTTTCTGTTCCTGTTTTCAATGGATTTTCCAAATGGCTTGACATAAAGAGTGCAAAAGAAAACCTGAGTTCGGAGATTATAAAAAAAGAGGAGATTGAATCTTCGGTAGGTTATGAAATTGAACAGATTTACCTTTCAATAAAAGAATTACAGGAGAGTATTGAGGTTGCGAAGAAATCGCTTATCCAGGCGCAGGAAAATCTCCTTCTTGCTGAGGGAAGATATATAAGTGGAGTAAGTTCCATGATTGAGTTGGCTGATGCCAGAGTTTTATTGAAGAGCGCACAGGTGAATTTCACTCAGTCCATCTATGATTATGCAATAGCTGTTGCGAAGATAAAAAAATCAATGGGGGTAGGGATAGTAAAATGAAGAAAAAAATTAAAATATGGTGGATTGTTTCGGGAATTATTATTGCAGTTTGTGTATGGATATTTTTTGTTCCAAAAAAGGCAAAATCCCCAAATTACAAAACTGTAAAAGTTGAACGCGGGGATATAATTTCAATGATTTCAGCCGCCGGCACAGTTAATGCAGTAACCTCTGTAGATGTGGGCAGCCAGGTTTCTGGTATCATACAGGATATTTTCGTTTGTAAAAAAGGGAGATGCCATTGCTCAGATAGACCCTTCTTCGGTCAAATCAAAACTTGACCAGGCAGAAGCAAACCTGATGAAAGCAAAGATTGCAGTGGCAGATACAAAGCGCACACTGGACCGCAACACAGAACTTTTTTCCAAAAATCTTATTGCCCAGAGTGAAAAAGATTCCTCGCAAACTGCATATGATAATGCCCTTATAAATCTGAAACAGGCACAGGCATCCTATGACCTTGCTATGACAGATCTTAAAAATACAACGATTGTTTCTCCAATTGACGGTATTGTCATATCCAGGAATGTAAATGCAGGGCAGACTGTTGCCGCAAGTTTTTCCGCGCCCACCCTTTTTACCATCGCCAGGGGTCTTGCAGAAATGCAGATTGAGGCAAATATAGATGAAGGCGACATAGGAAAAGTAAAGAATGGTCAGCAAGCGATTTTTACTGTAGATGCTTTTCCGGATGAGAACTTCAGCGGCAAGGTCCGCCAGGTACGCCTTGAGCCACAAATAGTGCAGAAGGTTGTGACCTATATCGTTATAATAAAGGTTCGCAATGACAAACTGCTGCTTAAACCCGGAATGACTGCAAACATAAACATCATTACAGAGCGTAGTAGCAATGTCCTGAAGGTTTCTAATGCAGCATTGCGTTTCAAACCACCTGCGCCAGCGCTACAACAACTGCAGTCTCAAAGACGCCGCCCTGATTCGTACACGCAGGAGGCGTCAAGGCGTTTTGCCCAGAAGAGGATTCTGCAGAATTTTAGTACCATATGGATACTTGAAGGCAATAAATTACGACCTGTCAGAATCAAAACAGGCATAAGCGACGGTCAGTGGACTGAAGCAGAATCTATAGAAATTGCAGAAGGCAGCGAAGTGGTAGTCGGGCTTAATTCATCTGGTACAACTCCGGCCCGCCAGGCAACACCCTTAGGCATGGGCGGTGTCAGAATACGGCACTAAAAAAAGGAACTAAATGGATTTAACAAACACTGTTGAAATGTCGGCTAAGGTCCTGATTCAGAACAAGATGCGTTCAATCCTGACAATGCTTGGCGTGATAATAGGAGTGGGTGCTGTCATAGCAATGCTCAGCGTAGGGGCAGGGGCTAAAAAAGACATCCAGGACCGGATGTCAAGTCTTGGCAATAATGTACTTCAGGTATTTCCAGGCAGCGTCACAAAGCACGGGGTAAGAGGTGGAATTGGAACAAGTCCTTCTCTTATGGAAGGGGATTTCCAAGCCATTAAAAAAGAAGTGACATCTGCTATTCTTGTTGCTCCAATGGTAAGTACTACAAGTCAGGTGATATACAAAACCCAGAATTGGTCAGCCAGGCTTCAGGGCACAAACCTTGATTTTTTAGAGCTAAGGAGCTGGCAGGTTGAAAGCGGCGCGCCTTTTACCGAGCAGGAAATCCAGTGCGCAGCAAAGGTCTGTCTTCTTGGCAAAACAGTTGTTGAAAATCTATTTGGGAGCGAGGACCCCGCAGGTAAAACTATCAGAATAAACCGTATACCGTTCAAAGTTGTCGGTGTGCTTGAAACAAAAGGGTCGGAATGGGGCGGAGATCAGGATGACACCATACTGATGCCCTATACAACGGCGATGAAAAGACTTATGGGAGTTACTTTTATCAATAGTATCCAGATTTCAGCTGTAAGCCAGGATGCAATACCAGAAGTCAAGAAACAAGTTACAGACCTGCTCAGGCAGCGTCATCACATAATGCCCGGGAAAGACGACGACTTCCATGTAAGGAATATGGCTGACATAGTGGCAGCAGCCACTGCCATGGCAGGTACAATGACAATGCTTTTAGGAAGCGTCGCATCAGTGTCCCTCCTTGTTGGCGGTATCGGCATAATGAACATAATGCTTGTATCTGTTACTGAGCGCACAAGGGAAATCGGCATCAGGATGGCTGTGGGCGCAAAAAGATTTGAAGTTCTGCTGCAATTCATAATAGAAGCAATGATGCTGAGCTTTATGGGCGGGGTTATAGGTATCGGGACAGGTATTACCATATCTTTCCTCATTTCTGCAATAGCAAAATGGGCTGTTTCAATTTCTGCCGGCTCGATAATCCTTGCGTTTGGCTTTGCGATTGGTATCGGCATATTTTTCGGCTACTATCCAGCGCGAAAGGCAGCAGACATGGACCCGATTGAAGCGTTGCGCTACGAGTGAAAAACCCACAAAGCAGAAACCCCCGTGTATGTTTTCAAAGAAAACAGCGGTGGGTAGAAGCGTTGCGCTACGAGTAGATATCGGATTATTTCTTGCTTAAATAATAAATCCCGCCATCTCTGCCAACAGCCCAGGCATTTTCTGCATCCAGAACAGCAATATCACAAAGAGCTTCACCTGGATTGTATTGTTTTTTCCAGGAAGAACCGTCAAAGAAATAAACGCCGCCAAAACCTACCGCCCAAACATGATTTTTATCTGCACCAGCTACGCCTAAAATACCTTCACGCAATTTATATTCTTTTTCCCAGGAAGAACCGTCAAAGAAATAAATTCCGCCACCACTGCCCACTGCCCAAATATGATTTTCGTCTAACACGTACAGTTTATTGAAGCTTTCATCAACTTTTTCGCCTAATCTATATTGTTTTTTCCACAAAGTTCCATTAAAGAAGTAGATACTACCTTCACTTCTGAGAATTACTTTTCCACCTGCTGCCCAGGCACGATTCTTATCAAGTACTGCAACAGTATTGAATAGTTCATCAGCCTCGAATTGTTTCTTCCACGAAGAACCATCAAAGAAATAGACGGTGCCAAAGCCAACGCTCCAGACATGATTTGCGTCTAAAGCAGCAATAGCAAAAAGAGCTTGCTCAACTCTATATTGTTTTTTCCAGGAAGAGCCATCAAAGAAGTAAATATTACCTTCACCTCCAAGAATTATTCTTCCGCCCACTGCCCAGGCATGGCTTGCATCCAGACTAGAGATATGATAAAGTTCTACATCTGCTTCATATTGTTTTTTCCAGGAAGAGCCATCAAAGAAGTAAATACTGCTTCCCTCTCCACCTATTGACATTTTTCCTGTCACTGCCCAGACATGATTTTTATCTAAAGCAAAGACATTATAAAATTCCTCCACAACTTTATGCTGCCTGCCCCAGACATGTCTTTTCTCCACTTCTTTCATAATTTCACCCCCATTCGGGAAATTTAGAAATTCCCCAACTCTTTACAAGTATCTGTTCTCATAAAGAATAATCCCCTCTTTTAATACTTTTTCAATAAAAGGCCTTTTTTCTTTAATCATCTTATCAAATTCTACTTCTGTATAAACAAGGGGTTCAAGATCACGTTTTCCTTTATATAAATCTAAAATCATCCCAATGCGTTTAAAAAAGCGTACCTTTAAATTAGCAACAATTACTAAATCAACATCACTTTTTTCATTGGCATCTCCCCGCGCCCGGCTACCAAAAAGGATAATTTTTTTTGGTCTATATTTTTTAACTAAAAGAGGAAGGAAATTTTTTAAGTCCTGCTCATCTCTTTTACTAAATTGATTATTTGTTCTGCGTGTTTGATACATTTCTCTGCATCCCCCTTTTCGTAAAAATGATGAGGAATATCATCAGGAAGTCCATTAATATACCGGGTAGGAATATAATACTGGGTAAGTTCTTTAGTATGCTCAATATTCTTAAACTCTGGACTAATTTCACTGCATCGCTTGAGAAGGGCAAAAATAGAACGAGTCTCTAAATCTGATTTCCCGTGTAAAGACAAATATCCTTTAAGAGTTTTTTCTCCTGCTTGCTGAGCCTGAAAACATGCCCATTCAAAATTGGTTGCTTCTAAACTATCCCTAGCAGCTTTTAAATCAAACTGAGCCTGTTCAAACCATCGATTAAATTCTTTTTTCCTATTATTCATACCAATGCTCCTTTCTGGGTAATTATTTGACCTGACACAATTATATACGATTTTAGGGATTTGTCAAGGAAAAGAAAATAAAACTAACAAAAACTTGAAAAAAATACAGGAGTGTGTTATAATAATTGAAATGGAGGCATAAAACAATAATGGAGGAAAATTAAAGAGTGTAAAAAATCCTTGCATAATTTTTTAAAATGTGATATAATATGACTACTGGAGGCAAGATGTCCACAGGAGAAAATAAAGATAGTGTGACCAAACCAAAATTCTGCGTGCTCGGTGCAGGGAATGGTGGTTTGGCGATGGCAGGGCATTTAGCAATAATGGGTTTTCCAGTCAACCTTTATAACCGCAGTAAAAAAAGGCTTCTTTCTGTTTTGATACAAAAAGGAATAAAGGTAAGTGGGGAAATTGAAGGTTTTGGCAGGGTTGGGTTGATTACCACTGATGTTAAAGAAGCAATTAAAGATGCTAAAGTTTTAATGGTAGTTACTCCGGCTACAGCCCATCGGCTTATTGCTGAAATTTGCACGCCCTACCTGCAGAATGGTCAGGTAATCGTACTTAATCCCGGGAGAACTTTTGGAGCAATTGAATTCAAGCAGGTTCTTAAAGAAAAAGAATGCCAGGCTGATGTGATTGTTGCTGAGGCAGAGACTTTGCTTTATACATCGCGGGCAAACATATTAGGTGAAGTGAAAATTTTCGCAATTAAGAAAGAGGTGCCTGTTGCTTCAATTAACTCCCATTTAATTCCTAAAGTAATTGAGGTGCTCAAAGAAGCATTCCCGCAGTTTATCCCCGGCGATGATGTGTTTAAAACAAGTTTAAATAATATTGGTTCAATATTCCACCCGGCAATCACTATTTTAAACGCAGGCTGGATAGAAAATACTTCCAGTTTTTCTCTTCTCGGTCTTCAATTGCCAAGGTTAAAGGTTCCTCGTTTTAGATTTTATGTGGATGGTTGTTCCCCTGGTGTTTCTTTGGTTCTCGAGAAAATTGATGAAGAAAGAGTTGCTGTAGCAGCTGCACTGGGATTGAGAGCAATGTCAGCAAAAGACTGGTTTTACTTTTCTTATGGGGGCAAGAAGGATAGTCTTTACGAAATGATACATACCAATTCCGCTTATCAGAAAATTACTGCACCGAATTCTTTGAATAACCGCTATATCACAGAGGATATTCCCTTCAGTCTGGTTCCCATTGCTTCTGTTGGAGAGATGCTCGGAGTTCCTACACCCATAATTAGTTCCTTGATTAATATTGCCTGCGCAATGCATAATTGTGATTACTGGAAAGATGGGAGAAATGTAGAAAAACTTGGCATTAAAGGAATGGGCGTGAAAGAACTGAGAAGGTTTGCCATTGGAGAGTAAATGAAAGTAATAGGAGTTTCGCTGGGTACCTGTATTCATGTTGCAGGACTATTGAATTTTCTAAAATTATGTGAAGCCGAAGGATACAGTTCCAGCTTTCTTGGTTCAGCAGTATCGCCGGAAAGACTTATTGAAGCCATAAAAAAAGAAAGACCCGACCTTGTGGCAATAAGTTATAGACTTGACCCGTCAGTTGCAGAGAGGTTGTTTGAAGAGGTTAAAAAGAGACTTGAGAAAAACAATATTTCAGATGTGAGATTTGTATTCGGAGGAACTGCTCCTGTTGCAGAGATTGCAAAAAAGAGCGGCTTATTTGAATGCGTGTTTGACGGGACGCAATCCATTGATGAAATAAGGGCATATCTAAAAGGTGAATCTGTCAAAAGGACTGAAGAAAAATTTCCACAGGACCTTGTTTCACGGATAGAAAAAAGTTATCCCTATCCAATACTGCGCCATCATTTTGGACTCCCTTCTCTTAAAGAAACAGTTAAGGGGGCCAGAAAAATTGCCCGGGCACAAGTCCTTGATGTTCTTTCTTTGGGTCCAGACCAGAATGCACAGGAAAGTTTTTTTCGCCCGGATGAAATGAAGCCGGGGCAGGACGGTGCCGGAGGAGTGCCACTAAGGAAACCCGGGGACCTTCGTCAAATACATAAGGCAACGCGATGCGCAAACCACCCGCTTTTGCGCTGTTATAGTGGCACGCGGGACTTGGTCAAATGGGCAAAAATGCTCAAAGAAACAATAAATATTGCCTGGGGAGCTGTTCCGCTGTGCTGGTATAGCTTGCTTGATGGGCGTTCAACCAGACCGCTTGAAGAGGCAATCAGGGAAAATCAGAAGGCAATTCGCTGGTATGCGAGCCAGGAAATACCTGTTGAGGTGAATGAATCCCATCAGTGGAGTCTCAGAGATGCACACGATTCCCTGGCAGTTGCAATGGCATTTCTTGCCGCTTATAATGCCAAGAATCTTGGTGTGCGCTACTATGTATCCCAGTATATGTTTAATACGCCACCGGGTACATCTCCTGTTATGGACCTGGGCAAGATGCTCGCAAAGATTGAATTAATTGAAAGTTTACACGATGAAAATTTCACTACGTTTCGTCAGGTTCGGGCAGGACTTGCAAGTTTCTTGCCTGACCTCAATATTGCAAAAGGACAACTTGCTGCATCAGGTTTGCTAAGTCTTGCACTGAAGCCACACATCCTGCATGTGGTAGGATATTGTGAAGCACATCATATTGTGACACCCGTAGAACTAATAGAAAGTTGTAAAATTATTCATGGTATGATTCACATTTCTCTTCAAGATTTTCCAGACCTCCTGAATGATAAAAGGATTCAGAAAAGAAAAAAAGAATTGATAATAGAAGCAAATGTTCTGTTAGATGCACTCGGGAAAGGTAAAAGTGAACCATTATGTAATCCAGAGGTTCTTACACAGGCAATAGAGCAGGGCTTGCTTGATGCCCCGCACTTGAAAAACAATCCTCATGCAAAAGGCAGGGTAATTACCCGAATGATTGAAGGGAAGTGCTGTGCAGTTGATGGGAGCACGGGCAAAGTAATTTCAGAAAAGGAAAGAATTGAATTGCTGAAGGAGAAGAAAAAATGAGCAAGGTTTCTCCCCTGGTCAGAGATGTGATGACCAGAGAAGTTCTTACTGTGAGTCGTGGCACCACACTTTCAGAACTATTGAAAAAATTTCAAAAATTTCATACATTCCCCCTTGTGCCTGTAGTGGAAGAAGATGGTAGGTTGGTTGGCACAATTTTATTTGAGGACCTGGTGGAAATATTCCAGGCAAAAGGAATGAGTCTTATAAAAGGAGTTCCCTTTCTTGACAGGGATGAAATTGACATTTTCAATCTGGACATAGATGAAGAATCTGGCGTTCTTTTTATAGTTGAAGACCTGCTGAAACGTAAATTTCTTTATCTTAACGATGACCTCCCCCTGGAGAAGGCTTATACCGCAATGAAACTCAATTCTGTAGATACTCTGCCAGTGATTGATAAAGAGGGAAAACTGGTTGGGATGTTGGGGATATTTGACATCCTGAGAGCGATATTTAAAGAGAAGGGAATTATTAAATGAACTCTATTTTAAGTTTTGGTTTCATCCTTCTCGCCGGGCTATTGGCTGCGAAATTGATAGGGAGGATGAAATTCCCTGGTGTTACGGCTTATCTTGTTCTGGGAATCCTTATTGGACCGTCTATCTTGAATTTTATTTCAGAAAATGTTATAAGTACATCCGGGTTTATTTCCAATGTGGCGCTGAGTTTTATTGCATTCTCACTGGGCCAGAGTTTTTCCAGGGAGGCCTTTCGCAGAATAGGCAGGTCGGTGTTATGGACCTCAATCCTGGGAGCATGTGGTCCCTGGGTACTGGTCACACTTTCCTTCTGGCTTATCCTCAGGCAGCCGTTTTATCTCTCATTGCTGTTTGGAGCAATTGCATCTGCAACTGACCCCGCAGCAACCGTAATGGTGGTCAGGGAATACAGAACAAAAGGAATTTTTACTGATACCTTGCTGGGCGTTGTTGCGATTGATGATGCATGGTGTTTGATAATTTTTGCAATATCACTTGCAATCTCAAGAGCAGTATACTCCCACTTGCTCTCACCCTTATTTCTTACAAAGGTTCTATTTTCATCTCTCCTCGAGATTTTTGGCGCTCTAATTCTCGGAGGTGCAACCGCATGGGTTCTTGTCCGGCTTTCCCGCTACATACGTACTACTGCCGAACTTCTCACATATACTCTCGGTTTTATTCTTCTGAATGCGGGGCTTGCAAGTTACCTGCACTTATCCATTCTTTTGACAAATATGTTTATGGGTGGAATACTTGTCAATATTAATCACGGGAATTCGAAATTTTTTGACAGTATCAGGATAATTGAGTCCCCGCTTTATCTGCTCTTCTTTGTGCTTGCCGGTGCCAGCCTCGAAGTTGGACTTTTAGTAAAATTGGGGACAGTTGGGGCAGTATACATTGTTTGCCGGTCATTCGGTAAGATATGGGGTGCTTCAATAGGTGGCAGGATTGCAAACGCTCCATATGCTATTAAAAAATATCTGGGGCTTGCGCTTCTTCCGCAGGCTGGTGTGGCGCTGGGTACAGCTCTGGTAGCAAAATCTGTATTTCCCGAGGTAGGGGGCATTATTATCACCACAATTGTAACCACAAGTGTAATTTTTGAATTATTTGGACCGCTCTGTACAAAGATTGCCCTGGAAAAAGCCGGGGAAATAGAACGCAAACAGGAGGTGGTCTGATGAGCGGTATTCTTTTTGAAATGATTGTGACTGTTATATATCTTGCAGGTGTTGTAGTTTGTAGCTTTCTGGTCGGGTTTATCTGGCGCAATGTTTTTAAGCGAATTGCTCACAAGACCCCCACAAAATTAGACATTATGATATTTGAATACACTGAGAAACCTGTAAGCTTTCTTGTGCTTATCACAGGATTCTATTTTGTATTGAAGCGTCTGGCGAAGTACCAGCAGATGGATAAACTTTCATTTTTAAAAATTATGGATGGAATTTTTTATGTAGCTGTAGTGATTGTCGCCTCTCTGTTTGTCTATGCCCTTATAAAAGCCATACTTGACTGGTACACCCTCGAGGTAGCCTCAAAATCTGATGTATCTGTTGGCGGGTTTGCCCCACTGATAAAACGCCTGACCCAGTTCATTATTCTGTTTATAGGTATAATGATAATTCTCAGCCATTTCAATGTTAATATCTCCGGTTTAATTGCCACTGCCGGTATTGCTTCCCTTGCATTTGCTCTTGCAGCCCAGGATTCTATAGCAAATATGATAGCCGGCTTCTTAATAATGGTTGACCGTCCATTCAGGATTGGTGATAGGGTGGAACTTGCAGACTGAGGTCAACCAAGATTCTTTCCTTTGACCACACTGTGATTGTTGTACCAAATTCAGAAATAGCAAAAGTAAGGATAACCAATTACGGTTACCCGAATCCAAAGGTTAAAATTCGTCAGACTATCAGTGTTGCTTATGGTAGTGATATAACAAAAGTGAAAAGAATACTAAAAGAGATATGCCATGCTCATCCCGATGTTCTTGATGACCCTGCTCCTGATGCCTATTTTATGGAATTCGGAGAGTCCTCTTTGAATATCCTGCTCGTGTGCTGGGTAAGTGATTACAAAGAGAAATTTCGCATTACTGATGAATTGAATATGGAGATAAAAAGAAAATTTGAAGAAGAAAGTGTTGAGATACCTTTCCAGCAGATGGACCTGCATATGCGAAAATAGGAACAGCTATTATGAAGAAGCTTATCTTGAGTTTATTTATTTGTTTATTACCTGCAATTTTATTTGCTAAAATAGGAGGGGAAGTTTCGTTGGTTAGCTGCGATGGTGTTGGCCAATTTTATTCCAAAACAAATTATACCTCTGAAATGTGGGATTGGTCAATTGAATGGTTTCGTATTAACATTAACAATATTGATACAAAAAACAGATTAACTGTGTGGAATGACCTCTGGATACATCGGCCTTTCTATTTAGAATTTGAAATAGCATACGACTTTGCAACCCTATATAATAGAAGTTTAATTATTCTCGGTTATTGTGTTACAATAAACAATAGTTGGAATATTGATGTTGGTGTCGGTGCTTTATTGCAAGATAAGACCTACTTTAATATCAATGCCAAAAATATTTATACTTTTGATTTGTGGCAGATTGTTGATTTTAAGAATATAATTGACTTGAATTTTCCGCTATCAGCCATTCCCTTAGCAAAGATAGAAAGTAAAATCGGAGTTCGTTTTTTTAAGATTTTTATTCTTAACTACACTAATCTAATAAACTTCGAAAATGAGGTTTTAGAAAGTACCAATAGAGTTGGGCTTGCTTATGAGTTTTAGGAGGAAATATGCCAGATACATTTGCAATAACGGTTATTTCAGTAATTGCAGTA
>MNUO01000106.1 GCA_001871015.1 Candidatus Desantisbacteria bacterium CG1_02_38_46 | reverse complement strand
TTACAAACTTTAAGAGAACATCTGTTATGTGTCCAAGCAAGATTAACTACAACAGGAAACAAAAACCATCTAAGATTTCCTGCTGGCTACTTGTATAAAGATTTATATAATTATGCACTTAAAAGGATTGACAAAATGAAACAAATATGAAATTTTAAAAATTTGCTAAGATTTTTTTAATTTCAAATAGCCTTTCCCGACGATATTATCACCTAAAAATGTATTTTTCACGCATTTTTCAGGTTCAGGTTCCCCCAAACCCTGAAATTCCCGGATAATTTTTCCAAAATTATTTTCATAACGTAAATATTGCGAAAGAAAGGAATAAAAAATGCTAAAAAAACTTGCAAAATTGGTAATGGCTCATCCCAAAAAAATACTTGCTTTCATCATTGCCATAACCGTTCTTTCCCTGATGTTTTTCCCGCGACTGCGTATTGATTCTGAAATCAGGACAATGCTACCAATGAATTCTGAGGCGGTCAGGGCAATTGAAGACGTGAACGAAAAATTCGGGGGTGCAGATTACATCATTGCACTCGTGGAAAACGAGGACATCTTTAATCCTTCTACCCTTCAGAAGATAGACGATATCTCTGTAAAATTCAAGGGGCTACCGGACATTTCAGAAGTATTGAGCATCACAAAGATGGACGAAATAAAAGGCGTGGAGATGGGAATCGAGGTAAACCCCATTGTTGACCGCGTTCCGCAGACAAAAAAAGAAATCGAATCCTTCAAAAAGTATCTCCTTTCAGACAAAAGATACAAAGGGATTTTTGTCTCGCCGGATTCGAGATACACAATCATCATTGCACGCCTCGCTCCCAAGGCAAGTGAAGCAGAAGTTGCAACAGAAGCTGAAAAAATAGTGGCAGAAATTAAGGGACCTGAAAAAATTTATTTAATAGGTCCTCCGTATATAACAAAGATTATCCAGGATTACCTTATCACTGACCTGCGCATCCTTCTGCCAATAACCGCCCTCATTATCATTGTTATCCTTTATCTCAGTTTCAGGAGTTTTTCAGGCGTTTTCCTGCCCCTCCTTACTGTGGGACTGAGCACCATGTGGACTCTGGGCTTGATTGCGTTTTTAAACGAACCGCTGACAATGATTACGACCATACTTCCAGTGATTCTTTTCAGTGTGGGTACTGCTTATGCCCTTCACATAATAGCAAGGTACGAAGAGGAAATCGCTCTGGGGGTTGATAAAAAAGACGCCATCGTAAAATCAATTTCGAATACCGGAATCCCTGTTTTTCTTGCGGCAATCACCACCGCATTCGGATTTGTATCTAACTTCTTTACTGCCTTGCGCCCGATAAAAATATTCGGACTTGCATCTGCGTTCGGCGTCATACTCTCATTTCTGTTTGCGCTGACTCTTGTCCCGATTCTTTTATTATGGTTTCCAAAACCAAAATTTAAAACGGACTCTAAAACAGGAAATGGACATCAGTTCTTTGCAGGGTTTTTAAGAATTCTTTCGCAGGGCGTTGCAAAACAGAAAGCTTTCATCCTTATTTTAGCAATCGTTCTCGTAGCCATATTTGCAATAGCAATCCCGCGTATTGAAACCGAAAGCAATTTCATCCAGTATTTTAAGGAAGGGAGCGGCGTAAGAACCGCGCATAACATTGTGGACGAAAAGTTTGGAGGAGCGCTCACCTTCGACGTCGTTGTGAAAGGAGATATCCTGGACCCTGCTGTCCTGAAACAGATTGAAAAGTTTGAAGAAGAAATAAAAAAGATAGAGCACGTCAATTACCCGAATTCCATTGCAGACGTGCTCAAGGATGCAAACAAAGCCCTTAATGAAGGGAATCCTGCATACGAGAAAATCCCGCCGACAAGAGAAGCGTCTGCACAGTATATGCTGTTACTGACAATGGGCGGTTCTTCCTTTCTCAACAATCTTATTACCCCCGATTACAGGGAGGCACACATAACTGCCCGTGTCTCCAGTGCGCGCACTAAAATACTCAAGAAAATCATAAAAGAAACCGAGGAAACCGCTAAAAGGTGCTTTGGTCCAGAAGTCGAAGTGATGATAACCGGCTCCCCTTTTATAATTTACGAAGTGCAGAAACTTCTCATTTCGAACCAGTATTCAAGCCTGATTTTTTCATTCATAAGCGTGCTGCTAATCATTACCCTTATATACAGGACTGCAACGAGCGGCACGTTTACTCTCACGCCTATTTTTGTAACGGTAATAAGCATACTCGGAATTATGGGCTGGTTTAACATCCCCCTCGACATGGCAAATACAATGTCAGGAAGCATTGCCATAGGCATAGGCATTGACTACTCCTGTCATTTTTTTGCAAGATACAAGGAGGAACGCAAAAAGGGAGCGACCAGAAGCAAGGGAGCAGAAATCGCGATAAACTCTGTCGGAACTCCCATACTCTTCAACGCAATTGCTGTTGGAGTGGGATTCCTGGTACTTATTTTTTCCACTTTTAAAATGCTGGGGACTTTCGGAATACTCATTGCAATGGCAATGGGATTCTCTTCAATGGGTGCACTGATAATATTTCCTATTCTAATTTTAATTAAGGGAAAAGTTAAGGGAGATATGTAAGGACAACTGTGTCAAAGGGTCAGAGTGTCAAAGTATCATAGTCTAAAAACTTCCTCATCTAAACTACTCTGACACTTGATACTTGATACTTCATTTTGAAGGAGGTTACAGTGGATATAATTAAAAAAGTTGTTGCTTTGATGGTGGGTATAATTATTATAAATTCAGGGATATTGTTTGCCATTACGGCAGAAGAGGTGCTGCAAAAAGTCGATGAGGCGCTCACTTATCGCAATCAGGTGGCAAGGCTCTCGATGACGCTCACTGACAAGCGGGGCATAGTTCAGCAGAGGGAAATAGAGCTGTTCCAGAAAGAAGGTGGGAAGCGCCTGATTAAATTTTTAAAACCTGCCGACGTAAAAGGCGTCGGATTTTTATCCCTGCCTGGCGATGAAATGTGGCTCTATATGCCTGCGCTGGGAAAAATCAGGAGAATCGCGTCACACGTGAAGAACCAGTCTTTTATGGGAACGGATTTTTCATACGAGGATATGGGCGGGGAGAATTTCAGCAAGGAGTATACGACGAAAGATTTTAAAGAAGAAGGAGAGAACTATACCCTTGAAATTTCTTCAGACAAAAAAGATGCGACTTACCGCAAGGTAAAATTAGTCGTCAGCAGGGAGACTTTTATACCTGCAAAAATCGAATTTTTCGATAAAGCGGGCAGGTTATTGAAGATTATGGCAAATTCCCTTATTGAAAAAATAGAAGGGAAGTGGGTCGCAAGAGAAATAAAAATGACGAACGTCCAGGACGGACACGTAACTGTCCTGAAAATGTTAAAAATCAGCTTTGACCAGAATTTGAGTGACGATATTTTCACTCAGCGCAACCTGCAGAAATAATATGAAACAACATATTTTAATAAATGCAACGTGCATACTTTTTCTATTCGCTTGCTGGAACGGAATTGTCTCCGGCATTGATACAGAATTGTTTTTCAAAAATATAAGGGACAAGTATGAAAAGGTCAACAGCTATTCCTGCACGATGGAAATTTATGAAAAACTCGGAGAAAAAACCGAAGAGAGGACCCTGCGGTTCTATTTCAAAAAACCGGATTTAATAAGGGCAGAAGTGACAAAAGGCAGGGATTCGGGTGGAGTGGCAATATTTAAAAACAATTATGTCTGAGCACGCCAGGGCGGGATACTGAAATACATAAGACTTAAGTTTAAGCCCACGGATAAAATAGTCCTTTCGCTCAGGGGTTCCAGAATTTATCAGTCCGGCTGGGGATACAACCTCGAAACTCTTGGCTTGCAAATCAAAAATGGATATAAAACTACAACTGAAGAAATTAAGTATGAGGCTCAACCCTGCTGGGTCATAAGCACCCTTTCGCCTGAAAATCAAAAACCGATTACAATGGACAGGTACTTTATTGAGAAAGATTCAGGCATAATAATAGGGCATGAGAGCTACGAGAATGGTATTCTGGTTCTCAGGAGTATATACAAAAATTTCGCGATAAACAATCTCGACGATTCAGTCTTTGATACAAAAAAATTTTAAAGAGTAAGAGTCATTGCGAGTCGCCGCGGCGACTCGCAATGACAAAAAGGAGGGAAAAATGAAGAAATTGGTCTTGGTGGTTTGCCTGCTGATGGCAGGCAGGGTATGGGCGCTGGATTTGAACGGGTACCTGAAGACAGACTGGAGGATGAGAGTGGACGGGAGCGGGCAATTTACCTACAATGAAAACGATTTTGATTTGAAATTGAAATCTGCTCTCGGTTCAGGAGCCAGCGCATTCGCAGATTTGGAATTGAAGAATATCGGCTTTTCTACAACGACAAATCTGTATAGTCTGAGCCTTTATGATAAAACAAGGGTCGGCCCCTGGACACTGGAATTGAAGGAGGGATATTTAGACCTCACTGGTTTTTTGCTCAAGGGTCTTGACCTTCGCATTGGGAAACAGCGCCTCACCTGGGGAACTGCTGACAGGCTGAACCCGACCGACAATATCAACCCTCTGGATTTTTCAGACATCACCGACCTCGGAAAACGCCTTGGGACAAATTCAATAAAGGCGACTTATTATCTTGGCGATTGTTATTTTCAGGGCGTTTACGTTCCTGTGTTTGTTCCTGCAGTACTGCCATCTGACTATCAATCGATGTACCCTTTCCCTGCAGGTATTCCGCTAAGTGATACGCTTGTCCTGCCGACCACAAATTTCACAAACTCAATGTTTGCATTGAAGGCGGGTGGAAGAATATTCGGTTTTGATTCTTCAATAAGTTATTTCTACGGGTTTGACAATATTCCAGCTCAAAAAGAACTTACCTATGTAATGCCAACAGGAACTCTGGCTGGGCTGGGTGTAAAACTGGAATATCCGAAAATCCAGACAATAGGTCTTGATGCTGCAGGTTCTATAGGGGATGTGGGCATATGGGCTGAAATCGGTTATACTATACCTGAAAAATTTGATACAATAGCTTATATTATTTCACCTTTACCATCTTCAAATACAGGAACATTGCTTCAGAATCCCTACACAAAATTTACTATCGGTGCAGATTATACTTTTCCTGTCGTAGGAATTTATGCCAACATCCAGTATTGCCACGGTTTCTTTGATGAAAGGGCAAATGACATAAGGGACTACCTGGTTGCAGAAGTGGAAAGGAAGTTTTTTTCTGACAAGCTCAAAATTGCACTGGCAGGATTTTTAGAAATGGATTTCAGGGGTGGTGCGCATTTCTTCCCGAGTTTTGCGTTCTATCCTGAAATCAGTTATTATCCTTTTGAAGCGACAGAGATACTCCTGGGCGCCTATTTCCTGGATTCCTGGGAAAACGGAAAGTTCTATTTAAGCAGAACCAGCGACGAGATGTACTTAAAAATTAAATATTCCTTCTGAAAAGCATAGATTTGTTTTCTGACAGATTCTCTTCTCAGTTTCTCTGCCGAGGTTTAGATACATAGGTAACACCTGTAGACTTGCTTTAAACTAGTGGTTATAGTATAATAGCAAGATAGAAAGTGAGGTGTTGCCAATGGAAGGTATGTATGAAACCTGCCACATGCATCTGGATTCTATATTCCCTGAGTCTACAAGAAACTTTCTTGCTGGACTAGATAGCAACCTGTCTGACGAAGCAAAACTAAGACTCAGGTGGTTTGACTATTATCAGAAGACCGGAAATATTTCATTAACTTGCAGATACTTTGGTATTTCCAGAAAAACATTCCATAAGTGGAAGAAGAAATACAATCCTTGGGATCTGAACACCCTTAATTCCTGTTCAAAGCGTCCCAAAAGAGTTCGCAGTTCAAAAATTCCCTTGGAAACCCAGGACCTTATATCAAGTGTAAGAAAGTCATATCCTGCATGGAGTAAATACAAACTACAGGTTATCCTAAAACGTGACCATGGAATAAAAATTTCTTCTTCCTCCATAGGAAGAATTTTAAAAAAAAGAAACTTAATTCTTGCCAAACAGACAAGAAGGAGACAACTGGCTTACAGGCGTAAAAGATTAAGACCATCCAAAGAACTAAAGATAGATAACTTTGGAGACCTTGTCCAGATAGATACAAAACACTTCTGGCTTCCCTGGGGAGAAAAAAGATACCATTATACTGCCATTGACTGTCTGGGTAAAATGAAATATAGCCGTGTATACAAAACTCTATCCTCAAGGAAAGCAAAACAATTCTTCCAGGAGGTAAAGAATAAATTTCTTTTTCCCATAAAAAGAGTACAGACAGACAATGGTCCTGAATTTGCTCTTGAATTTGATAAGCTATTACAAAAGGAAAAAATTCCTCATTACTTCATTTATCCTTCTACTCCAAAACAAAACTCTATCGTAGAGAGGGTAATACAGACTGACATAAAAGAATTCTATGAACAGGGAAATCTTGCTCCGACCATAGAAGAGCAAAACAATCTCTTAGAAATATGGGATGAAACATATAATACCGTTAGACCGCACCAATCACTTGACTTTTTAACACCAAAAGAGTATAATGAGAAGTATAGGTTAAAACATCAAATTTTAAGGCCAATAAGTGTTACCTATGTATTGGACCAGAACACAGTTGATATATATCCCTGTTGTTCACAGTGTAGCAGATATGGGTTCTTTGTCTGAAGTAGTAAAAAAAGAATATATAGAGAAATATAGTAAGGAAAAGTGGGAAGAACACCTCAGAATTATCCAGGATATGTGGGATGGAATAAGAAAAAAAATTGATGAATTAAACTTAAATTATAAAAAAGTGAAGATATATCAGGATGGCCTTCCTGTTTGTGGCAGGGAGCAAGAGATAGTGCAGGAGGTAGCCGAGAAAGGAAGCAAGAATTATGAAATAATCCTGGAGTTAATGGCAAAAGGAGCAATACTTGAAGGAACAGAAAATCCCGGGTTGTTGCTTGAGGAATACAAATATATGCAGAATATTAGTAAAATTACAAATTTAGCTGAAAAGGAAATGGCTATAAGAAAATATGAGGAAAAGAGTAGAGAATTGTTGTTTCAGCGCGATGTATACATCGCCAGGCGAATTGACCGGACTCTGAGTGAGGATGAAATTGGAATTTTATTTATGGGTATGAAGCATGAGGTAGATAAGAGACTTCCAGGAGATATCATTGTTACATATCTTATCTATAGATTGCCATTTAAAGCAAGTTATGAACCAGCAAGGATTTAAAATGAAAGAGAAAATTCTTATTGTTGAGGACGAGAAAGATACACGGGAAGGTCTGTGCGAACTTCTTGAGGCAGAAGGATATGACTGTCTCGGCACAGGAGATGGAAATGTTGCCCTCGGAGAATTGAAAAAGGGAAAGCTTAACCTGATTATTACTGATTTAAAAATGCCAGGCATGGACGGGATAGAACTACTACACCACATCAGGCGGATTAACTCTACATTGCCCATAATTATCATCACTGCGTATCCTTCTTTAGAATCAACTATTCAGGCTTTAAAAGAAGGTGCCTATGACTACATTACCAAACCCTTTAACATTGAAGAAATCAGGCTCACAGTAAAGAGATGCCTGGAAAGAGAATCTCTAATTGCTGCTAAAGAGCAATTGCTTGGGGATTTACAAATGGCTAATGAGGAATTGAAAAAAGTCAATGAAGAGTTAATAGAGGAGAAGAACCTGAAGATTAGTGCTCTTTATGAGACATCAAAAACAATTGAGGCAATCTTTGAACTGAATTTGCTGTTAGAACTAATTGTGAAGATGATTACCAGGATAATGAAAGTTAAAATATGTTCCTTGATGCTGATTGATGAGAAGCAGGGCGATTTAATAATCAGGGCTGCTCAGGGTTTACAGGATAATGTTATTAAGGAAACAAGAATAAAAATTGGTGAGGGTATATCTGGATGGGTGGCTCAGACAGGAGAACCACTTTTGATTGAGGATATTGAGCAGAACCTTAGATTTAAGAAAAAGAGTGAAGAAAGATATATTACTAAATCCATTTTAAGTGTGCCCATGAAGATAAAGGGTAAGACAACAGGCGTAATCAATGTAAATAACAAAATTTCTGGTGAAGTCTTTAATGAGGATGACCAGAATATGCTTTTAGCCCTATCTACCCAGATTTCAGTAGTGATTGAGAACGCATACTTATATAATAAGCTGGACCAGGCCCATGAAGAATTAAAAAAAACTCAGGAAGAATTAGTAAGAAGTGAAAAATTAGCTACTGCAGGAGAATTGGCTGCTGCTGTTGCCCATGAGATAAGAAATCCCCTTTCAATTATTGGAATGTCTATCCAGCATCTTCAGGATAAACTTACTTCTGAGGATCCTTACAGGGAACTTACAAATGTAGTGATGAATAATGTCCAGAGATTAGACAAAATTAGCAAGAGATTAATTGAATTTGCCAGGCCACATCCCTTACACCTGAGTTCTTATGATATCAATAAAATTCTCACTCAGACCTTAAACCTTATGAAGCGTAAATGCATTTCACAAAAGGTAAAGATAATTAAAAACTATCAGCATAATCTACCACTTGTTTCCATAGATGAAGAACACATGGAAGAAGTTTTCTTAAATATCATAAATAATGCCCTTTATGCTATGCAGGGCGGAGGTGTTCTGAAGGTAAGAACCTGGCTTGAACCAGAAGAAAATGAGGTGAAGATTGCTCTTGCTGATACTGGACCAGGTATTCTTGCGGAGAATCTTGATAAGATATTCAATCCTTTTTTTACCACCCGCGCAGACGGTACCGGTCTTGGATTATCTATTGTCCAGCGGATTATTAATGAGCATGGAGGTTCTATCAGTGTACAAAGCCAGAGTGGAACAACCTTCACAATTTCTCTACCCCTTGCAAGCAGATGAATAAGCATAGCTTGTTACTCGTAACTGAACGTCGATAAAAAGTCGTAATAAGAGAGAATAAAATGGAAGAACTTAAAGAAGTTATACAGGATATACCGGATAGTATAATCCTTCTGGATGCAGAAAGTAAGATAGAAGAAGTGAACCCCGCAACCCTCGAACTTTTAGGATTTAAAAAGGAAGAACTTGTGGGAAAACCATTCAATTTAATATGCAGGAATTTTCCACAAAAGGAATTTGCAGAAAAAACTCTCCTGCGAAACTGTGAGGCTATTTATTTAAAGAAAAACGGGGAAGAAATCCCGGTCAATCTTAGTATATCAGTAAAAAGAGATGATACAGGAAATACTAAAAAAATAATTTATGTAGCGAGAGACATTGGTGAAATGAAACATATTATAGAGGAATTGACCAGAGCAAAGGACGAACTTGAAACTTCATATAAGGAGTTAGAAGAAAGTAAGGACCAATTAGTTCGTTCAGAGAAATTGGCATTTGCAGGAAGAATGGCTGCAAGTGTAGCCCATGAAATAAGAAATCCTCTAAATGTGGTGAGTATGTCAATTCAGCGCCTTCAGGAGGAACTTAAAAAGGACGACCCGAGGAGAAAATATCTCTTAGCGGTTAATAAGAATATAGATAAACTAAACTATCTCATTACTGAATTTGTAAATTGTGCCAGGCCCCCGATGCTCAAAATGCGTCCTTGCGATATACATAAAGTTTTGAATAATGTGCTCACTTTCATTAGAGACAGATGCCAGAAGCAGAAAGTAAAGGTGATTAAAAATTTTACTCCTAAATTACCAAAAATAAAAATTGATGAGCAGCATATGAGACAGGCATTTTTAAATATTGTGCTCAATGCCTTGCAGGCTATGCCTGATAGGGGTGAATTGAAAATTGAAACCAGATTTGAAGGAGATGCTGTTGTGATTAAGTTTAGCGATAATGGCGTGGGTATTCCTGAAGAAGATATTATCAGAATATTTGACCCTTTTTTCACCACCAGAGAAAAAGAAGGTGGAATGGGTTTAGGATTATCAGTAGTTTATGGAATTATCGGAAGCCATGGTGGACTTATAGATATAGAGAGCAAAAAAGGAAAAGGAGCAACTTTTTCTGTGAGTCTGCCGATTAAGAAAGTGAAACTTGGCGAGATAGTGGGAGGGTAAATGAGAACTTTTAAAGAGATAAAATGGGATATAAAAAAAGGAGCAGGTATTTATCGAACAATTTATACTTCTCGGTTGTGCAACTGGATTATAAATGGTATAATAAAAGAAGGGGATGTTTTTGTCTGGCGCAGTGGATTCTCTGGCTGGCGCAAGCCTGAAGAACTTGAAGAATTAATACCTTTTTTTGAAGAGTATAAGAAAAAACAGCTAAGAGAACTAAAAAAAGAAAGAAAGGTTTTAATTCCACGAAAAAAGATAAAAAAGATTCTTATTGTTGATGATGAAAAAGATATGTGCTGGCTGCTCTCTGAGGCATTGTGCAAGAGAAGGTATAAGGTAACCACTGCCAGCACTGGAAAAGAAGGAATTGCTCAGGTAAAAAAGGAAATTCCAGATTTGGTATTTTTAGATTTGAAATTACCTGATACTGATGGTACAAAAGTCCTGCACAGGATTAAAAAAATCAACCCAAAAATTGCCGTATGCATAATTACTGCTTATGGAACACCAGATTTGCGCAAGGAGGCAAGAAATAAAGGAGCTTCCTATTTTCTTGATAAGCCCTTTACCATAAAAGAGATATTGCGGGCGATAAGGGAAAGTTCAAAAAGGTTTTAAAATGGACGAAAAGAAAATTTTGGTTATTGATGATGAACCAGAACAGGGCTGGATTTTTTCCAAAGTCTTGAGTGAAGAAGGCTATCAGGTGCTCACGGCTACTGATGGACCAGCGGGTTTGAAAAAAATTGAGAATGAATCTCCTGACCTGGTGATTCTCGATATAAAAATGCCTGGAATGGATGGACTGGAGACACTACGTAGAATAAAAGAAATTAATGTGGAGTTATTGGTGATTATGTTGACTGCTTATGAGACAGTGCAGACTGCAGTGAAATCCATGAAAATGGGTGCATATGATTACCTGAGCAAGCCTATTGATAATGAAAAACTAAAGATAATCATTAAAAATGCACTTAAGACCTTAGATTTAACCCAGGAGGTTTTTAGACTGAAAGAAGAATTGAAAGAAAGATTTAAATTTGCTTCTCTCGATGGAGAGAGCGCTGCAATGCAAAAACTTTATGCTCTTCTGGAAAAGGCAATTTCTACTGATGTTTCTGTTTTGCTGCGAGGAGAAAGTGGAACCGGTAAAGAACTTGCTGCAAGAATTATTCATTATAATTCCTTAAGAAAGGATAAACCTTTTATAACTGTGGATTGCGCCACTCTGCCCGAGACTCTTGTAGAAAGTGAAATATTTGGTTATGAGAAGGGTGCTTTTACAGGGGCAATATCAAGAAAATTGGGCAAATGCGAATTAGCAAATGAAGGAACCCTATTTCTCGATGAAGTTGGAAATTTAAGTTTAGATACCCAGAAGAAGTTGCTCAGAATGCTACAGGAAAGAGAAATTGTGCGTCTCGGCAGTAATAAACCGATAAAAATAGATGTGCGGATTGTCACTGCTACCAATACCAATTTAGAAGAATTAATCAAAAAGAGAGTTTTCCGCGAAGACCTTTACTATCGTTTGAAAGAGTTTTCTATTGTACTTCCTCCTTTAAGGGAAAGAGAAGAAGATGTTTTGCTGTTAGCCCGACTTTTCCTAAATGAATTCAATAAGGAATTTAATAAGAAAGTTAAAGAAATCTCTCCAGAGGCAATGGCTTTATTGATGAGATATTCCTGGCCAGGCAATGTGCGGGAATTAAAAAATGTAATGAGAAGTTCAGTTCTCTTAGCTAAAAAATATATCCTTCCAGAAAACTTTCCCCAGGAAATACAATTAGATGAAGTTTTCTCTGAGAGAGTTCTATCCAGTAAAGTAGTTCCTGATGAAGAATCTCAAGAAAAAAAAGACATTGCTCAAGGTTCTCTTAAAGAAATAGGAAAAACAGCAAAAAAAGAAGTAGAAAAGCAAGCAATTCTTAGGGTATTAAAAGAAGTAAATGGAAACAAAAGTAAGGCAGCCCGCCTCTTAAAAATAGACTACAAAACTTTATATAATAAAATAAAGAAATATAATATCCATGCCCAACTGAAAGATTGACTTTGGAGAAATCCAAAAATTTGACATTTTCTTTGGAATTGAGTATACTATGTAATACACCAGATGTGGGAAACAATACAGGAGGTAACGATGTTTGAAGAAAGGATAACAATTGATGAACAGATTCTTCATGGGAAACCTGTGATAAAAGGAACAAGGATACCAGTTCAATTGATTCTTGGTTCTTTAGTTGGTGGAATGACTTTTGAAGAAATTGAGAAAGAGTACAGAATAAATAGAGAAGATATTTTAGCTGCCATGGAATATGCCGCGGAATCCATTGAGAAAGAAGAAGTTTTTTCTTTAAAAGCGAGATGAAAATTTTAATTGATGAAAATCTTCCTTATTCTACCAAATTTGTCCTGAACGAATTAGAACACGATGTAAGAGATGTAAAGGATACAAATTTAAGAGGAGAAGAAGACAAAAGAATATTTGCCTTTGCTCAGAGCGAAGAAAGAATCTTTATTACCAGGGACATGGACTTTGCTAATATTTTAAAATATCCTCCAGGAACTCATGGGGGAATCATAATTTTGAGGTTACCTATGGAGCGTTGTGTTGAGGAAATAAATGAAGTAATAAGAGAATTTTTTCAAGAAATTACTGAAGAAAAAATAAAGGGAGCAATTATTATTATTGAAGAAGGAAAATATCGAATAAGGAGATAACCAATTATTCTTGATGCAAAGAAAGATGGTGTTATAAATTTGGGTAGGAAGAATTGTAAATGTTCTTTATGGAAGTAATTCCAGAGGTGTGGAAATAATTCCATAGTTTTTGTTAGAAAATACCAGACCAAAAACGATAGAAGAAGGATAAACTTTCCAAATTCCGGAAAATAAAAATAATTTTGGTGTAAGTGAGTGATTGTAACTTAAGCCATCTCAAGAAAATTGAGGTGGTTTTTTTATTTAAAGGGGAAAGTTGGCATAGAAGTTGCATTAAGATATGTTAAAGAAGTAGTGGCAGAGTTTACTCTGGTGGTAGTGGCAGAGTTTACTCTGGTGGTAGTGGCAGAGTTTACTCTGCAAATAAGTCGAGCAATCTCGACCACTACAAAAAAAGGAGGTGAATTAAAATGGCAGTAGAAAAAGCGATTGGTTCTTCCAGTTTGGTTGAGGTTATTGACCGAATCCTGGACAAGGGTGTTGTAGTTGATGCCTGGGTAAGAGTCTCTTTAGTGGGTATTGAAATACTCGCGATTGAGGCAAGAGTCGTAGTCGCATCAGTCGAAACATTCCTGAAGTATGCTGAGGCTGTTGGTTTAACAGCAACAGCAGCTGCTTAAGGATTGGTTAATAACGAAGAGGATTCTTGCCGAATTATCCTTATCCCCCCTGCTTTCTTGCCGAGTAGGTCTTGCGACGAAAGCAAGAAGGGGGGAGAAAGCATAATTCGCCAAGGAATTCCTTCTGATTTGAGAGAAAAAAGGAGATGAAAGTAATGCCTTCAGTAAAAGATATGGAAAATATTGTGGATAATGTCCTTTCTTCTTATGGGGCCAGAGTCCAGAGCATTGCAGACACCTTTGACACTACCAGCCAGCTCCTTGAAGGCTTCCAGGGTTTCTTCCTTGATACAAAACAAGAAAGGGAAAAAGTTAGTGCTGAATTGCGGGAGAATCTTGCTAAAAATGAGCATCTAAGAAAGAAAGACTTTGACAATATGATGCAAGACATTCTTTCAACTCAGGATGAAAGGGAGAAAGAAGTAAGGAATTTGTTAAAAAACTACCTTAATGAACAGAAAGAGATGGTACAGGTTTTAAGAGAGGATTTAGAGAAGTTTAAAAATTCTCTTGCCAAAGGCGAAGTCCAGAGGGTCAGGGAATTCCAGGTATTAATTAAAGATATTCTTACCAAGCAGGACGAGAGAAAGAACGAAGTTACTTCTAAGTTAAAAAATTTTCAAAAAGAGCAGCAGGAAATGGCAAAAATACTTAAAGGACTTTTAGCAAAAAGAAGAGAACTTCGGATAAAAGATTTTAAATCAATGCTTAAAGAATTCAGGTTCCAACATAAAAAGCGGATATCTCACCAGGAAGAAAGAAAGCAAGAAGTTCGCAGTATGCTTGAAGGATTTAAGAAGGAAAGAATGGATTCCCGTTTTCACGGGAATCCAAAAAGGAGGGTAAAATGGGAATAGCGGAGAGTATGAAAGGGATTACAGAAGGTATTGTTGCTTCCTATGATGCAAGGGTAAAGGCACTGGGCGATATAGTGGCTGATACCCGTAAAACTTTAAAAGAGTTTGCATCTGATAGGGAGAAAATGGCTAAGGAACAGGCAGAAAACCTGGCTAATTTTGTAAAGGATTTGTCAGGAAGCGTAGGAAATATGCTTAAAGGATTCCGGAAGAACCATAAAGAAATGAGTGACGAGCAGGCAAAAAGTTTAGCAGATTTTGTGACAGACTTAACTAAGAATATGGCCACCATGATAAAGGGCTTTCAGAAAGACCTTAAGGAAATAGCTGCCAACAATAAGGAAATGGCTGCCAATCTTAGAACAACGCTTAATAAAGAGGAAAATGAGAGGCTTAAGGATTTCAGGGCTATGAGGGATAATATTCAAAAGGGTATAAAAGAAATTGAGAGTTATGTGAAAAGCAAACTCAAGGAATTTTCTGATGCCCGCGCTGACATGAGCGAAGAACTTAAGGAAGATCTAGCAAAATATGTTGATGGTATAGTCAGCGGTGTCAAGAGACTCTTAGGCGAATATAGCTCGGATATGAAAGGAGCAAGAGGAGCCTGGCAAAAAATGTCTTCCACTTTGGCTAAGGACAGGGGAAAAGGTATAATACCAACAATTGAAGCCGAAGAAAAAGTAACTACAGTTGAAGAAGCGATTGAGAAGCCTAAAAAGAGGGGCAGGAAAAAGGGTAAAAAAAGAGGCAAAAAGTAAGTATCGAGGTAAAGGAAGTAAGACGCATAGGGAGGTTGTTCGAAAAGGAGGTGAGACAAGATGATTGATGAGATGACTACAGTATTAGAGCCAAGTCCTTTACCAGACTTTGTAGAGACAAAGTATATAAAGGAGATTACTAATAGAGCCCTTTCCTATATTAAAGCTGGTTTTCCAGTTCATTTTAGGGGAGTGTCTGGCACAGGAAAGACAACGCTGGCGATGCACATCGCAAGTAAAATTAAAAGGCCGGTAGTAATGATTCACGGCGATGAAGAGTTTACAACTTCTGATTTAGTAGGTGGAGAATATGGGTATAGAATCAGGAAGGTTGTCGACCGATTTGTATCCCGGGTGTTGAAGATGGAAGAGGATATGATAAAACGCTGGGTGGATAATCGCTTGACCGTTGCCTGTAAATATGGGTTTACCTTAATATATGATGAGTTCACACGCTCGCGCCCAGAAGCAAACAACATTCTTCTTTCTATTTTACAGGAAAAAATGATGGATTTGCCAGTTGGAAGAGGCGGGGAAGAGCCGTATTTAAAGGTTGACCCAGAGTTTACAGCGATTTTTACAAGTAACCCTGAGGAATATGCCGGTGTGCACAGGAGTCAGGATGCTTTAAGGGACAGGATGATAACTATGGATTTAGACCACTTTGATTATGATACAGAGGTTGCTATCACCCAGGCGAAATCCAAACTTTTTAAAAGAAATGCCGAAACAATAGTTGATATTGTCCGGGGTTTGAGAGAATCTGGAAAGTGTGAATTTGCACCAACTATTCGGGGTTGTATTATGATTGCAAAAACCCTTAAAATCAAGAATATTACTCCTTCTAAAGCAAACGGTGCTTTTACACAAATGTGCCAGGATATATTGGCTTCTGAAACAAGCAGGGTCGGTTCAAAAACAAATCAAGTTAGAGTAAAGGAGATTGTTAAAGAACTGGTTGGAAAATACTGTTAATAATTGAAGGAGGCATCTCAAATGAAAGGAACTTTGCAAATGCCGGGTATTAGAGATATAAAAAGTATACATTCTATAGGTGCGCGGTCCATCCCGAAAGTTCAAAGGTCAAGATATTTAGAATTATACATGCTTAGAAGAGAGAAGGATAGATTGGAGAAAGAGCTCTTTGCGTTAGATAAAAGAAGAAACTTAGCAAATAGACAATTAGAGAGCATTAATAAGCGAATTGAAAAGTTACAAAAAGAAGTGCACGAAGAGCAAAAGATTAAAACTTATAGAGGTATACCAACACGACCACTTAAAACAATGGCAATAAATTATTAATTCTCTTGTCAAAGGAAGAAATATGGAATGGAAAACATTTGACTGGAAGAATCAAAAAGTAGGTCAAAAAGGCGAGGTCCTCACTAAAGTGGTTTATAAATGTGGATTTTGCAAGGGGACAGGATTTATATCTTCTAAGGGAAATACAAAGTGCTTTGTTTGTTCAGGAGCAGGAACTGTCCAGGTTCCTTCCCCGGCTGTTATTTGTGCTTATTGTAACGGAGAAGGAAGGTCATATTTAAACAGGGACCTTACCTGCATTATCTGTAAAGGAAAAGGTGTAGTGAATGTAAACAGCAAAGATATTGAAATATGCCAAACTTGTAAAGGTAGGGGTCGAGAAAAAGGCGTTGATTTACCCTGTTTAATCTGTAAAGGCAAAGGCATTATTCCGAAAATGTAGTGGCAGAGTTTACTCTGCAAATAAAGTCGAGCAAGCTCGACCACTACAAATATTTAATGCGTTGCATATAAAAAAGGGGGGGGGCAAAATGGCAAAAGAGGAAAAGTCCACCAGAGGTGGAAAAGATGAAGAAGAAGGATTAGATATTGATTTTGGAATAGGTAAATTAACCTTAGGAGGTTTATTTAAGGGTGTTGAGAAATTAGTTAACCTGGCAGCAAAGTTAGAAGAGGGTGGAGGCGAAATCAAAAAAGAAGGCGAGATAGATTTAAGCCACCTGAAAGAAGGTATGAAGGGAGTTTTTGGTTTCTCTGTTAAGACAATGGCAGGAGGAAAGCCAGTAGTGGAACCGTTTGGCAACATCAAGAAAACTCCTAAAGGACCTACGGTTGAGGAGGAGAGAGAGCCCATTACAGATGTTTTTGACGAAAAGGAAGAAGTGCGGGTTTACGCTGAAATGCCAGGAATAAATGAAGAAGATATTAAAGTTGGTTTCCCGCCAGAGGCTGGTTCGCCTTCGGAAAAAAAAGTTGATATTCTTGAAATTTCAGCACAAAGCGGAGATAAAAAATACCACAAAGAAATTTTGCTTCCAGTAAAAGTGAAGGCAGAGACCCTTATATCAAGTTATAAAAACGGTATATTGGAAGTGAGAGTGAAAAAATGAAAAATAATGTTCTGACCCTGAAGGTAAAAGAGGCTTTAGCAAAAGATGCAGGCAGGGCTATTGCCAGGATTGACCCGGAAGATATGAAAACTCTCGGGTTGGAAGTAGGCGACATTATAGAGATTACAGGGGAAAGAAAAACTCCTGCTAAGGTAATGCCCTGCTATACTGAAGATAGAGGAAAAAAAATTATTCAAATAGATGGAATATCCAGGGAAAATTCACAAATTGGATTGGATGAAAAAGTAAAGATTTGCAAAATTGATTATAAACCTGCCAACAAGCTTATACTTTCGCCTTTAACTGTATCAAGTCTTCTTCAAAGAGATAGAGATACCAGATATGTCGGTTCACTTATAGAGGGACTTCCTGTAGTTGCTGGTGACAGGGTGAGGGCTATGCTTTTTGGAGCAAGGCCCTGCGATTTTAAAGTATTGGATACTGTTCCTGATGGCGTGGTCCTGATAGGTTCGACTACTTTAATAAGGATGGAGACAAAAGAGGCAGGAGAAACTAATCCAGCCAAAATTTCATACGAAGATATTGGTGGACTTTCTCCACAAATTCAAAGAATTAGAGAAATGATAGAACTCCCTCTAAAATATCCTCAAATATTTGAAAGATTAGGAATTGATGCGCCGAAAGGTGTTTTTTTGTATGGGCCCCCAGGAACAGGAAAGACTTTGATTGCCCGTGCAGTGGCTAATGAAACAGAAGCTTATTTTACTCATATTTCAGGCCCTGAAATTATGGGCAAGTTCTACGGTGAAAGCGAAGCACGTCTAAGATCCTTATTTGAAGATGCACAAAAAAATGCTCCAGCAATTATTTTTATTGATGAAATAGATGCCATTGCACCTAAAAGAGAAGAGATGGGTGGCGAGAAACAGGTTGAGAGAAGAGTGGTAGCTCAACTTTTGGCTTTGTTAGATGGATTGGAATCCCGTGGTCAAATTATTGTAATTGGAGCTACAAACATCCCTAATGTATTGGACCCTGCTTTAAGAAGGCCTGGTAGATTTGATAGAGAAATTTCTATTCCTATTCCAGATAAAAATGGAAGATTGGAAATCTTAGAGATTCATACAAGAGGTATGCCTTTGGCTAAGGAGGTAAATTTAGAAAAATTATCAGAAATTACCCATGGATTTGTGGGAGCGGATTTAGAAGCTTTAGCAAGGGAAGCAGCAATGTCAGCCTTGAGAAAAATTTTACCTAAAATTGATTTTGAAATGGCAGATATTCCTTATGAAACTTTAATGAAGTTAGAAGTAACAATGGATAATTTTTTAGAGGCGATGAAAGAAGTTGAGCCATCAGCGATACGGGAAGTTTTTGTGGAAGTTCCTGATGTCAAATGGGAAGATGTGGGTGGGCTTGAGAATATAAAAGAGGAATTAAGAGAAACAGTAGAATGGCCGCTTAAATATTCAGATATTTTTAAGAAAGCAAATACAAATCCAGCCAAAGGGATTTTACTCTATGGAATTCCGGGTACAGGAAAGACTTTATTAGCTAAAGCTGTGGCAAATGAGACCGGTGTTAATTTCATTTCTGTAAAAGGACCTGCTCTTATATCCAAATATGTTGGAGAAAGTGAAAGGGCAATTCGTGAAGTATTTAAGACAGCAAAACAGGCTTCTCCTACAATTCTATTTTTTGATGAAATTGATAGTGTTGTGCCCAGAAGAGGTTCGAGTTCTACAGATGCACATGTTACTGAGCGGGTTATCAGCCAATTTTTAACAGAGATGGATGGAATTGAAGAACTTAAGGGAGTTGTGGTTTTATCAGCGACTAACAGATTGGATTTAGTTGACCCGGCCATCTTACGAAGTGGAAGATTTGACCTTTTGCTTGAGCTTCCAAAACCAGATGAAAAAACAAGGGAGGAAATATTTAAGATTCATACTAAAAATAAACCACTTGCTAAGGATGTTGATTTAAAAGAGTTAGCCAGGGAGACTGCGGGTAAGGTAGGCTCTGATATTGAATTTATCTGCAGAAAGGCATCTATGTTTGCGATAAAGGAATTTATATCCCGAAGTACATTCGAGACAAAAAAGAAAAATGGACTTACTATTAAGAAAAAACATTTTGAAGAAGTTGTTAAGTTAGCAGAAGAACCGAACAAGTAAATAAGAGAGTAATACTTAAGCTGTCAGATGTGTAACTCAGACCTTCAGGTCTGATTAGTTCAGGACTAAAGTCCTGAGTTACATCGCAGGGCTAAATAATTACATAAGAGAGCATTATGGCTGAGATTGGAAAATATATTTATGGAATTATAAATTCTGCTCCCCACTTTTTCATCGGAGGTGGGGCTAATGGGACATATCCTATTTCTTATCAGGATATATCTGCAGTGGTAAGTGATTCAGAGATAGTTGATTATGACTACATTCTTAAGGATACTCTAGCAAGGTTGTTAGTTAGACATCAAGAGGTTATTGAAAGAATTATGGGTCTGGGATATGCAATTATTCCTTTGAGATTAGGGACTTTTGCTTTAAATGAAGATGAAGTTAGAGATATTTTGAGTAAGGGCTATTCAATAATCAAAGAGGTACTTAATAAAACATTTGATAAAATAGAGATTGATGTTGCAGTGACCTGGAGTGATTTTAATTATGTTCTAAAAGAAATTGGAGAGGAAGAAAAAATAAAAGAATTTAAACAATTACTTCTGAATAAAAAAGAAGGTGTGACAGTGGATGACCAGATGAAAATAGGAGTTATGGTCAAGAAGACACTGGATGAAAAAAGAGAAAAATATGCTAATAAAATTCAGGTATCTTTAAGTGAGGTTAGCGAAGATATCAGAGTCCATGAACTTATGGATGATAAGATGGTTTGCAATATAGCATTTTTAATAAATAAAACAAAGCAAAAAGATTTTGATAAAAAAGTTCAAGATTTAAATAATGAATTTGCTGAAAAATTAAATTTTAGATGTGTAGGTCCACTTCCTCCATATAGTTTTTATACTTTAGAAGTAAAGAAAATGGAATTTGAAGAAATAGATTGGGCAAGAAAAAAACTCGGACTTTTAAATGATTTTACAACTAAAGATGAAATTAAGAAAGCGCATCGGAAACAAGCTCTTTCTTTCCACCCTGATAAAAATCCAAATACGCCGGGTATGGAAAAGGAATTTGACGAGGTAACAAAGGCTTATAAAATATTTGTTGACTATTTTAAGGCTTGCGAACAGGCAGGACAGAGGTCTTCTTTTAAGGAAGAAGAATTTAAAAAGAGCCTGATATTAGTTAAATTGAGGCAGTGATATGGAAAAGGAAGGAAAGTATATATACTGTATTATTGGAACAAACCAGGAGAGAAATTTTGGACCTATAGGAATTGGCGAAAGAAGTGATGAAGTCTTAACCATTGGCTATAATGATCTCAGTATGGTGATGAGCAATCACCCAATGACCAAATTTGTAGTGAATAGAGAAAATATGTTAGCTCATGAGAAAGTAATTGAGGAAGTGATGAAAGAATTTGATAGTGTGCTTCCAGTAAGGTTTGGCACTATTGCCTCTGATGCTGAGGAAATAAGAAATCTCTTAGATAGGAGGTACAGAGAGTTTAAAGATGCATTAAGGGCTATGGAGCACAAGATAGAATTGGGTGTTAAAGGAATATGGAAAAATATGGAGATAATTTTTAAAGAAATTGTAGAGGAAAACAAAGAAATTAAGAAGTTAAAAGAGAAAATTCAGAAGGATGAAAGTAAAAAAAATATCTATGCAAAGATAGAGGTGGGCAAATTGGTCCAGAAGGCCCTGGGAAGAAAAAAAGAGAAAGAAGCAGAAAAAATTATAGATGTATTAAGAAAAACGTCTTTTGATTATAAACTTAATAACACTATTGGTGATGGAATGTTCATGAATGCTGCTTTTTTAATAGATAAGGGAAGAGAAAAAGAGTTTGATAATATAATGGATGATTTAAGTGATGAATATAAGGATAGAATAAAATTTATGTATGCAGGTCCCCTGCCTGTATTTAACTTTGTTAACATTGTTATTTATCCTGAGGAATGGGAAAAGTGAAAGAAGGCAAATATATCTATTGCATAATAGGAGCAGGAGTTACAAAAACCTTTGGTTCGCAAGGGATTGGCGGCAGAGGTGATGAATTATATACAATTTGTTTCGATAACATAGCAGCGGTAGTGAGTAATTCTCCGATAATAAATTATTCAGTTTCGAGGGAAAACATGCTCGCTCACGAAAAGGCAATTGAGGAAGTGATGAAAGAATATACTGTTTTGCCAGTTCGATTTGCTACAATTGCCGAGGATGAAGAAAAAGTCAAAAAGATATTAGAAAAAGAATACGACAGATTTAAAGGTTTGTTAAATAAGATTGAAGGCAAAAAGGAGCTTGGATTGAAAGCGATGTTTAAAGAAGATATTATTTACAAGGATATTTTAGAAAAATATGAACATATAAGGACACTAAAAGAAAAACTTATGGTACTACCTTCTGAAAAGACTTATTATCAACGAATGGAAATAGGAAAAATGGTTGAATCTGCCTTGCAAGAAGAGAAAGAGATTTATGAAAAAGATATTTTAGATACCATATCGCCATTAGCAGTGGAAGTTAAAACCAATAATACCTATGGTGAGCTAATGATTCTCAATGCTGCTTTTTTTGTAGAAAAACACAGAGAACAAGAATTTGACCAGAGGGTTCAGGGACTTGCAGATAAATATAACGACAGAATTAAATTGAAATATGTTGGGACACTGCCGCCATTTAATTTTGTTAACTTAATAATAAATATGGAGGAATATTAAAATGTTTATTTTAGATGATTTGTTATTAACACCTATAAAATTGGGTGTAAAGATAGTTGAGCAAATCAGGGATATGGCTGAGAATGAACTTTATGGCGAAGATAAGATTAAAGGGGAACTCTTGAATTTACAAATGATGCTGGAATCAGAGGAAATAACCGAGGAAGAATATAAAAAGGCAGAGGCTATTTTAATAGAAAAGTTAGAGGAAAGTAACAAGCGCAAAGAAATCGAGGAGAAATAAATGCCAAATTCAAAATTCCTGTGCAATCCCGACTTGCAATTTATAATCTTTGCTGGCAAAGGGGGAAGTGGCAAAACTACTTCTTCAGCAGCTACTGCATTATTCTTAAATAAGATTAAACCTGAGAAAAAAATACTGGTTGTTTCAATTGACCCCGCTCACTCTTTAGGTGATAGTTTTAGCCTTACAATTGGCAATAAAATTACTCATATCGCGAAAAATCTCCAGGGTTATGAAATGGATGCCAATGAGTTATTAGAGAAATATAAAACAAAATATGAGAAGATAATTAAAGAAATAGCTGAAAGGGGAACATTTTTTGATAAGGAAGACATCGAGAACTTTTTTTTAATGTCTCTGCCAGGTTTAGACGAGGTTATGGCAATAATAAAGATTGCCAACATTCTGAATAGCCGAGAGTATGATATTATCATTTTAGATACTGCCCCTACTGGACATACCACTGTCTTCCTATCTCTGCCTGAGAAGATGGAGAACTGGATTAAAGTAGTAGATATGATGATGGAAAAGCATCGTTATATTGCCAAACGCTTTGTGGGTAAATATGTAAAGGATGAGTGTGATGAGTTTATTCAGTCACAGAGAGAAGATATAAGCAAAGTAAAAAAACTGCTTATAGATTCCAAAACAACTGAGTTTGTACCAGTGACCATTCCTGAGCCAATGAGCATCTACGAAATTAAAAGGCTTATTCAATTCGTGAGGGGAAAGAAGATGTCAATTAATAGTGTTGTTGTTAATCGTATTGCCACGGGGGATGATAAATGCCATTTTTGTTTAGCAAGGAAGAAAGAACAAGAAAAATATGTAAACGAAATTGAAGAAAACCTCGCTCCTTATAATTTAATCAAGACGCCTTTGTTTCCTGAGCAAATTCAAGGGATAGAAGATTTAACTCTGTATGGAGAAATTCTCTTTGGGGAAAATGGGAATTTGCCTTATCCGGCATCTAATAGGGGCTTATCCAAAATGTCTCCTTTTCCTGATGGAAGAGCAGAAGACCTTTTAGAGAAAAATCTTAAATTAATTATTTTTGGTGGAAAGGGCGGAGTAGGTAAGACTTCAATATCTTCTGCCACTGGTTTGCGATTAGCCAGATATAACAAAGAGAAAAAGGTTCTCATTTTCTCAACTGACCCAGCACATGCTCTCTCTGACAGTTTCAATCAACACATAGGTAATGAGTTTACACTTATAAATGAAACAGACAATCTATATGCCCTGGAATTAGATGCAAGCAAAATGTTAGACGACCTCAAAGAAGAGTATAGAGAAGATATAGAAGAACTGTTTGATAAGTTTGCCTCATCATCAGAGGCAGGGGTAGACATAAAGTTTGATAGGGAAGTGCTGGGAAGTCTTATTACTCTCTCTCCACCTGGATTGGAAGAACTTATGGCCCTGAAAAAGATTGCAGAACTTATGAAGGTTTCTGACTATGACCTCTTTGTTATGGACTCTTCTGCCTCAGGGCATCTGCTCAGATTTTTACAAATGCCTAATATAGTGAGGGATTGGCTAAAAACGGCGTTTAGATTGCTTTTAAAATATAAAGGACTGATAAATTTGTCTAAGATTCATTCAATAGAAACTCTTTTAGACTTATCAAGGGATATACGCAAAATACAGGAAGTATTAACTAATCCCCACACAACTGAGTTTGTAATGATTACCATTCCTGAAGAGATGGGGGTACGAGAGATGGAAGACCTTTCTTCTGCACTTCGTAATCTTAAAATCCCTAATTCTCATACCATTATCAATATGATAACTCCATTATCTAAATGTGATTTTTGTAATGCTAAAAGGCAAGAGCAACAAAAGTATATTCAATCTATTGAATCTAAAGTGAACGATGGAAGTATTATTTTTATACCTTTATTTCAGCATGATATCAAAGGTAAAGATAAATTAAATGAACTTGCTGAAATTATGTTTTCAAACAGGTAGGCAAAATGGCTAAAAAACTACATAGAAGGAAATTGCTGCCTTTCTTACCGTCTATAATGTATCCAAGAAAAAGGGAGAAGAAGACTATTTCAGAGATGCCCCCGGATAGAGAGCCCAGAGAATATGATCTATTATATCTGGATGACTTAGCAAAATTGTTATTTTGTCCGTTAGAGGTATTCACCGTTTTTACTGAAGAAATTATGGACAAATCCTTAGCCGAGACAGCCGGTAAGAAAGATCTAAAGAAAGAACTTTTCAATCTAAAGATGCTTTACGACTCAGATATGTTAACAAAAGATGAATATAAAAAGAGTGTTGAGAAACTTATTTCTGAATTAAAAACAGTTAAGGAACATAATAAAACAAAAGAAGAGGAAAGATAAAGGAGGTGTTAAATAATGAAAGCATTTAAGTGTCCCAAGTGTAGGACAACTACCTGGGGTAATCTCAAGTATTGTCCAAATTGCGGTGAACCACTTACTATTACATGTCATAAATGTGGATACAAGTGGCGCTATATGAATGAATATAAATTTTGCCCTTCCTGTGGCGTAAAGACGACTAGACTCTCCTATACTACCGTTCCAAAGGAAGAACCACATAAAAAGAAAACAGTTATATAGAAAGAAAAAAGATTAAAACTTAAGGAGGTACCAAAATGGCAAAGGATATAGGAACATTAATTGAACAGGCGCGTAAGGAATTAGGTAAAGTGACCGGGCTTAAACCCTCTTCTACTATAGGGGCGACAAAGGATGAAAAAGGCTGGCATATATCCATAGAAATGTTAGAGAAGACATCTATACCGGATCAAATGGATATATTGGCCATCTATGAGGTTTTGCTTGACGAAGGGGGAAATCTTTTGGGTTTTGAGCGAAAGGCAATGCGCAGACGTATGGACACAGAAGTGAGTAGTTAAAGAAAGGAAAAAAGAAATGGAGGGATTATATCTTTATTGTATCAGGAGAAGAATTGATACTCCCTTTTCATTCTTCAGAAAAGGCATAGACGAAAAATACGAGGTTACAACCTTTGCCTGCCGTGATTTAGAAGCAGTGATAAGCAAGGTTCCATTAGAGGAGTTTGATTCTGAGGAAATTCAAATTAAGGCCCAGAATGACATGAAATGGCTTAGAGAAAAGGCGGTTATTCATGAGCAGGTTATTGAAGAGGCGATGAGAAGTGAGGAGGAGATTCTTCCTTTAATCCCCATGAAATTTGGAACAATTTTTAAGGAAGAAAAGGGCTTAAGGGAAAATATAGATGAACATTATGAGCAATTCAGGACTATACTGGAGAAACTGCAGGGAAAACAGGAGTGGAATATAAAGGTATATCTAACGAACAAGAAAAAACTCGAAGAGGTAATAAAAGGAACTGAAGCAATAAAAGAAAAGGAAAAAGAAATAGCTTCTATGCCTGAGGGTATGGCATATTTTATGGAGGAAGAATTAAAGGAATTGCTCGGAAAAGAAATAGATAGGGAATTAAAAAAGACCAGTGAAGTCCTTTTTGAAAGATTTGAAAAAATTGCCGAGGAAGTCGTGGAAGGTAAAATTTTAGATCAGGCATTAACCCAGAGAGAACACATGGTTTTAAATACCTCTTATCTGGTCAAAAAAGAAAGGATAGAAGATTTTAAAGTAGAGGCTGTGTGGGTAAAACAGGAGATTGAAGCAAAGGGGTTTACCCTTGAGCATTCTGGCCCCTGGCCTCCTTATAATTTCATTTCATAAAATGCTTACCAAAGAAGATAATGTTACATTAGTAGATGCCCTGGACAAGGTTATAGAGAAAGGCGCGGTTATCAATGGAGATGTTGTCATAAGGGTAGCCGATGTAGACCTTGTTTTTCTGGGTCTGAGGCTTATTCTTACATCAATTTCCAAAGCAGAGGAAATATCAGGTAAAAGTTTTAGTAATTCAGAAAAAGAACTTACTCCTGAAGATCTAAAGTATATAGAAAAATTACAAAGAGAAATAAAAAAAGCAGAAGAAAATATTCCCAAAGTCATCAATGCCAATAGCCCCAGGGAGACAGAGCAGGGTTTAGCTAAATTAGTTTTAACCCTGGTTGAATTAATAAGAAGACTTATGGAGAAAGAGGCTTTCAGAAGAGTAAAGAGAGGAACACTTTCTCGTGGAGAAATTCAGAAATTGGGATTGAGCC
>MNUO01000067.1 GCA_001871015.1 Candidatus Desantisbacteria bacterium CG1_02_38_46 | reverse complement strand
TCAGCCTTTATGCTTTGCTGACTACCCCAGAAACCAAAAACAAACAAACCCACCAAAATAAACCCCGCTCCTTTCTTTATCATTTTACCTCCTGAAATTTAATGTAATTTTAATATTTTTGCTGTATTCAGGCCTAAAATTTTGGCTTTGTCTTCATCGCTTAAGCGCGAGAAAAGGACAATACCCAGCGAATATTTGAAATCTATAAAAGCCCAATCTGAACCAAAAAGTATCCTGTCTGCTCCGATTGCTTTCGCAGTGTATTCAAGTATGTGCGGGTAAGCGTAAACAATATCTGAAATTTCCAGATAAACATTGTTTCTTTTTTTAGCAAGCTCAATGCATATCCTTAAACCTTTCAGGTTGTCACCAGAATGACCCATAATAAATGTGGCTCTGGGATAATCCTTTGATATTTTTTCAAAATAATGGGGACTTGAGCCAGGCTGATTCTCTCCTGTATGGGAGAGAACAACTAAACCATATCTGTCAACTGCTTTCCATACAGAGTCATATCTCTCGTCATCAAGGTTGCACTGGTGAATTCTTGGATGAACCTTCACACCCCTGAATCCCATCTGGACATATTTTTTAATTTCTTCCTCTACATTGTCAAAATTTGGATTGACAACTGCAAATCCGATAAATCTTTGCGGGTACTTTTTACAGACAGAAGCAATATATTCATTTGCGGTATAATGGTTTTCCACCTGCATTGTAGCACCGGCGGAATTTACGCAAATCTTGCTTACTCCAACTTTATCCATAATCTTAATTATATCCTTAACGCCCGTTGCCGGTTTATATGCCTCAGCATAAGGACCCAGGTGGAAATGCGAATCAATGATTGGAGTTTCCTGTTTTTTACCTTTTAACGCTAAATCCAGAATCCTGCTTGTAGGCTTATAATTACAGGACGGGGTATGGCTTATATTTAATATTTTTTTCAGGTTTTCTCCTGCAATCATCTTTTTCTCTTTTTCACTTATATCGGCGTATGTAATCATTGTGATTTCGCTTCCTGAAAGTCCATAGATTATTTCTCCCCTTTGTTCATAAGCATTAAAACTTCCGTGGATTGTACCGAAGAGAATCCTTTCAGCGCCAAAATTTTTGCATAAATCCTCAATAATATTTGATTCGGGAAAACGCTCAAGACTGATATATAAATTTCTGCATCTTTCCATTAAGGGATACAAATCCCTTAATCCGCAACCGTCGGTAACAAACTTCAATTTTGGATAACTTAAGCAAAAATGCTCTACTGGCCATCCTTCAACAATAGCAAGTATATTATTCTTTTCAAGTTCTTTAAAAAGTGGCTCGAGAGACTGTTCTGTTAAATTAAAATTGTGTCTTCCCGGGAAAAAACGGACTGCTCTTACATTGTTTGAATGTAGCTGATGTATTAGCTCTTTGGGCTGGGGCATCTCACCGGTAATGCTGGGAAGAATAAACCAGCATGGATAAAAACGATTATGCCCCCTGATTTCTTCCATCAATTTTTTATTGCCAGAGGGAGGATAGTTATATTTTGCTTCCCAGTGGGAAACCAGAGCACAGTCAATACCGCAATGGTCCATATCTCTGATAAATTCTTCTGCACTCAAATACCGGTTCATCTTTCCGCTGCTGTCAGAAAACACTGGCTGTCCGATTAAACCATTAATATCAAAAAATGAGTATTTCCTCATCTCTATCCTATTGTTCTTATTGTCACGCCTCCGTCAACTACAAATATACCGCCCACAGCATAGGAAGATTCGTCAGAAGCCAGAAAAAGAGCCATATTGGCAATCTCTTCTGGTTTTCCATATCTTCTGGTTGGTGTTATGGATAAAAACTTTTGTTCATCAAACTTAGGATTATTCCTACTGCTCTGGTCAAGCATTGGCGTTGCAATCGCAGTTGGAACAATGCAGTTTATCCGTACTTTCTTGCAAGCATATTCAACCGCCATTGAGCGGGTTAAAGAAATTATTGCTCCTTTGGAAGCAGTATAAGCATCGCACTCTGGAACACCAATAATACCAGCACTGGAAGAAGTGTTAATTACAGAACCTCCTCCACTTTTAATAATTTCAGGGATACCGTACTTGCAACAAAGAAAAGTTCCTTTTAAATTAATATTTATAATTTTATCCCAGGATTCCTCAGTAATTTCGGTTACCATTCCATCAACACCTAAAAGAAAAACACCTGCATTGTTATAAAGAATATGCAAACCTCCGTATTTCTCCACGGTAACCTTAAAAATTTTCTTAACATCATCGCTTTTGGAAATATCGGCAGGAAAAAAAATGGCGTCACCTTTTGATTTAATAATCCTGCTCACTGTTTCCTCACCTTTTTGAATATTATTATCTACTACCACTACCCGGGCACCTTCTTTGGCGAAAAGCAGAGCTGCGGCTCGCCCTATTCCTCCACCAGCCCCGGTAATAACTGCCACTTTGTTTTTAAGTCGCACTTTTTTCCTCCTGATTATACTGGCTATGTTTTTTAGCCGCCTGCATCATTATTCTCATATTTTCCTCTGGTGTTTCACAGGGAATTCCTTCTTCAGAATTAAATATATAGCCACCATTCTTTTTACCAGTTTCCATAATTCTAATTGTTTCTTTTTCCACATTTTCTGGAACCTCGCGCTGGACTACTTCCATACCCCTGATATTACCCATCAGGCATACTCTTTTACCCACTGTTTCTTTGGCAATTCCAATATCAATCTTCCCACCAATACTGAGAACATCAGGATGAGAATCAGCCATTAGTTCTAAGTGCTGGAGTGAACTTTCACCAGCATGGTAAAAAACAAAAGATTCCTTTTTTAGTATTTCATTGATTTTTAAGGCTCCTGATAAGGCAAATTCATTATAGTGTTTTGAAGAGACAAAACCTGAACAGGCAATACAATCTCCCACCCAGATTGCATCAGCCCCGGCTCTAATTTGTGCTTTTGCCCATTCAACTGCAAGTTCAAGCAAAAAATCCATTGATTTAAGGAGCAATTCATTATTTTCGTAAGGAAGAGTTAATGCTTTTTCAACTCCAAATAAAAGAGAAACAGATGTAAACGGGGCAGCGACCCTGCCAGTAACACAAACGCTATCTCCCAATTCTTTTTTAATCCTGCTTACAGCTTCAAGAAAAGCAGGCATTCTTCCGTCTTTTTGAGGGTTTGGAAATTTTAAATTTTTAATTCTATCAATGGAAGCAGGTAAATATTCATACGCAGCTAACGGTATATTTTCCTCGCCTTTTGTTTTTATTCCGAGGGGCTCAAATTCTATGTAGTCATCAGGGTTAAGATAAACCCAGTCATAATCAAATTTTTTTACTGCATCTACCTCACACTTAGCCATTTTGCTAACATTGTCCGTATACTCGCGATAAGTGATTCCTGCCATCCGCACATTAAACAGTTCGCCCAGAGCAAAAACAGGCACCCTTTCTGGAATGCCTAAATTAATACACTTCCTAATATCTTCTAAAACACCTCTGTAAGCCACCCTGCCTCCACTTTCTCTTGTTTTCAAATCCAGAAAAGCATATTTCCCTGTCCACCAACAATCCAGTCAATAATCAACCACACCCCGGAAACAGTAAATTGACCGATAATTAATCCAAAGAATAAAGGTTTTAAATCTTTATATAATTTTGGTCCACCATATCTTAAAACAATTGTTTTTATTAGCCAGGCAACAAAGATGCTGATCCAGGTTAATTGAATAAATTCAATCGTTGCAGCAGGAAAACCAAGAGGGTGTAATGGCCACCAATGAAAACGATGATAAAGAAAAATTAAGCTCCACATTACTGCTCCTCCCAGGATAGTAAAGGCCCATCCACCAGGGTGAGGACCGGTAGGGTTTAAAATTTTATTTGCGGTAAATTTAAAAGTATAGTTGGGTGCCCCCTGAAAAAACCAGGAATTAAGATTTATTCCTCCATATTGATAGGCAAGTTTTAAAGTAATCCAGGCTGAACCAGCAACACCAATAATGACCGCGAGCATCATTGCCCAGAATAAAGGACGAAGTCTTTTTCTTCCCTCAGCAATTTTTAATCCATTTGCTGCAGAACCCATTACAAATATCCTTGTATCACTGGCATAAATCCAGGAAAAAGCCATTGAGGTAAGACCAACCGGACCCAAAATTGATGTTCCAAATCCAGAAATTACAAAAAAGGAAGCAATGCTGGGTGCTCTGGCTAAAGGAGTTCCTCCTTCAGCAATAATTCTGGTTACTCCCAGGAAAAAAGCAAACAAGGCAAATAAAAAGATAACAACAGCAATTAAAGAGATTCCAGAAAGCCAGAGCCATATTCCCATAATAATAAGTCCAGTAATCATCCCCCAGAAAGCAACAGAATAAGAAAGCATTTCTTCTGAATCATCAATATTTTTTCCTCTACCAATTGCTTTTAAGAAAACATCTTTAAGATGCTTTCTTCCAATCCACAATCCCATTATTACCAGAACAAAAATTGCTCCTACTCCCTGGTGGCCAATGGTGGCATCACCACAGGACTGCGTGTATATATCAGTAATCTCATTAATACCAAAACCTGTGATATTAAATATTCCTCTTTCAATAATATAAAAAAGAGCAAAAAACCACATACTAAAGGAAACACAGGTAGGAACTAAATAAGTAAAACCAATCATCGGAAAACTCAGACGAAAGTCAAGTTTAATGGTTTGACGGAAAATAGGTATAAAGGTCTGTGTATTTATTCTTGGGAAAAAATGAAAATAATGGTGAAGTCCATTGAAAGTTCCAATAATAAAAGTAATGATAAAACCAATCCACATTAATTTATTTTTGAAAAGAGAAGGAATAATTGAATTTGAGCCTTCTTTTGCCATTTCTACAGGAAGTTGCGCTAAAGGAAAGGTGAGTCTTTCTTTTTCAACCCATTGTTTTCTTAAAATACTCATCATACAAATCATCACAAAATAAAGTGCTAAAAGAAAAATAGACCAGGCAAAAAGTGGCCCAATCCAGGCATTCCAGGGAACCCCTGTTCCTCTGGGTGCTCCCTCATAAAAGTATTTTAAAACTAAAGGGTCTTTTGGAGTAAGCCAGGGACGAATGTGGGGGAGAATAACTTCCTGCCAGCGATTTTCAGGAGTAGCATAATAAAAAGCAGCCGGCATTAGTGGTAACCAGTAAAAAGTAAGTCCCATTGTAGGAATTGTGCAGGTAATAATCATCATTATGTAGACCGTTAAAAGTTCCTGTGAATTTAATCCATAATTTTTATTGACTGCTTTTAAAATTGTATTTATCCCGAAAACAAGAATAAAAAATAAAAAGATAGCTGCACCGGTAGAAAAATCTAAAGCCATATAAGAACCTTTAAGGTAACCTTCGCCGTATGGAACACCAACAGCAATGAGAAAAGAAAATAACGCTCCCAAAATAAAAGCACGCCTGGTAAATCCGCTTTCTTTATTGTTCATTTTTTCCTCAACGCCTCTTTATTTTATCATCTCTTTTATTGTTTTAACAATATCTTCCTTCTGGGGAACACAAACATCTTCTAAAAAGGAAGAATAAGGAATAGGGGTATTCAATCCACCGAGAACCTTTGGTGGTGCATCTAAGTAATCAAAAGCGTTTTCCACAATTTCTCTGACTATTTCTGCGCCGATACCTGCTCTTGTGCAGGCTTCATGGACAATAAGAACTTTGTTTGTCTTTTTTACTGATTGTATAATTTTATTTATATCAAGAGGAACTAAGGTTCGCGGGTCAATCACTTCAATACTTATTTCATCAGAAATCTCTTCTGCCACTTCTAATACCTTATGAACCATTAAAGAAGTTGCTATAACAGTAAGGTCTTTTCCTTCTCTTTTAATCTCTGCTTCTCCTAAAGGAATAAGGTACTCTTCATCAGGAACTTCTCCTCTTTTATCATAAAGAAGTTTATGCTCAATAAAGATTACCGGGTCGTTGTCTCTGATACTTGTCTTTAGTAATCCTTTAGCATCATAGGGAGTGGAAGGCATTACCACTTTTAATCCCGGTGTATGCACAAACCAGGCTTCCAGACTCTGGGTATGCTGGCTGGATTCCCTTGTTCCACTTCCTCCCTGGGTTCTAATTACAAGAGGCAATTTAAATTGACCACCGGACATAAAAGATAATTTTGCTGCCTGGTTAACCACCTGGTCCATTGCTGTAGTAATAAAATCAATATACATTATTTCTGCTACTGGTCGCAGTCCGGTCATTGCTGCTCCTACGGCTGTTCCAATAATTGCAGATTCAGAAATTGGTGTTTGGCGAACTCTTTTTTCTCCAAATTTATCGTATAGTCCTTTACTCACTCCAAACGCTCCTCCAAGTGGTCCGATATCTTCTCCAAGAAGAAAAACATTTTCATCCCTTTCCATCTCTTCTTTTAATGCTTCGTTTAAGGCATCAACATATCTTATTTCACGCATATTTTCTCCTTTTTAAATAGCTAAGGAAATTATATCAAAAATTATCTATAATCTTCAGGACTAAAGTCCTGAGTTACATCTGTATGTTGTAACTCAAACCTTTAGGTTTGATTAGTTACGTAACTCAGACCTTCAGGTCTGATATTTCTTTTTTAAAATTTTCTACATCAGGATACGGACTTTCTCTGGCAAAATTTTCTGCTTCATCCATTTCTTTTTCTAATTCTTGTTTCATTTTTTCTAAATCACCCAAGCTAATCATTTTTTCTTTTAATAGTTTTTTTTCAAAAGAAACTATCGGATCCTTTTCTTTCCATTCTTTGATTTCTTCTTCCTGTCTTGTCTCTTTAATTATCATGCAATGTGGATAATACCTGTATGTTTTACATTCAATTAAAGTTGGTCCCTGACCATCTCTTGCTCTTTTTACTGCCTCATTCACTGCATTATGAACTTTTATAACATCCTGGCCATCAATTACTTTTCCAGGAATTCCGTAAGCACAGGCACGGTCTCCCACATTGGGAATGGAAACCTCTTCTGAAACAGGAGTGGAAACCGCATAAAGATTGTTTTCACAGATATAAATCAAAGGTAATTTCCATAACGCAGATATATTTAAAGATTCATGAAATGTCCCCTGGGTAGATGAACCATCTCCAAAAAAGCATACGCAAACCTGATTTGAATTTTTGTATTTTGCGCGATAAGCTGCGCCTAAAGCAATAGGAATGCCTGCACCCATAATTCCATTTCCTCCTAAAAATCCTGTTTCTTTATCAAAAAGATGCATTGAGCCACCGCGACCGCAAGAATACCCTGTAACTCTACCCATAATCTCAGCAAGCATTCTTTTTATATCTCCTCTTTTAGCAATACAATGGCCATGACCGCGATGAGTAGAAACAACATAATCGTCTTTTTTCAAATTAATACAGGCTCCCGCTGCAATTGCTTCTTCTCCAACATAAGTATGAAGGGCACCGAGAGATTCTCCGGCGATTCCTTTCTCTTTATAAATTTTTATTGCCCTTTCCTCGAAAAACCTTATTTTATACATCAGTCTTAACATATCTACCAACTTTTCTTTTTCCATTGTTTCTCCTTTTCAATTTGTAATTTTGAAAAATATTCTTTCTTTAAAAGTTTTTCTCTTTCTGTTTCTGGTGAACCCAGGTAAAATCTGGCATTAGCATTTAAGGTTTTATCAATGAACTTGTGCATAAAATCCAAAGGGAGGTGATAATAACAAATATAACCGATGCTGTTGCTGATATTATAACCGGAGATAACATAACGGACATATTTATCTGTAAAACTGGTAAGACCTTCGGCACGCAGGATATAATCAGCATAGGTATCAATAAAAGGACAGTAAATATTTACACTCTTCATCGGGTCAGAAGTACAATGAACATAAAGAATTTTATCCTTTAATAATGCTCTTGCATCCTGAATCATCTGGTAGGAATAAAGTATATCTTGAGAAATTCCATCAAAATAAACTCCATCAAATTCATATTTATCTAATGTTATTTTTAACCGCTCCAGATAATCTTGTCCTTTTGCCATTGAAAAGAAAGGACTCATATAAGGAATAACTTTCATTTTTAGAGAGTGTGCTTTTTTTACAACTCTTATAAGTTCTTTTTCATCTACGGGCAAATAATTAAAACAACAATAAGCAGATTCTGCATATATATCTTCCAGGGTTTTAAGTGGCTTTCCAATTCTCGTTAATTTTCCCTGCCATATTCCTTCATGTAAAACAAGAACATTGGCATATTTATTTGCTTCCTCAAGCATTTCATCTGTCGGATGCGGGTCAACAACCCAGGGTCCGATTGTACCATGGTGAACAATTCTTTCTTCAAATGACTGGTGGAAATTAAACTTTCGAGGAGGAAATACAGAAACGAAAAATCGAGAATAGCCACTTAATACATAATTAATTTTCCATTCTTTGTCAGTAAAATTAGTGTGTTCTATATTTTTAAATCCCTGATAAGGATAAATTCCTATTCCTCCAATTTTATCAATTAATAAAACATTCCCATCTTTCTGGGCACTATACTCAGCCAGAAAATTCCCTGAAAAAGAGAGGTTTAAACCGAGCGTAGAATAAATATCAAGAAGGGAATCGCTATTTATCTGCAATCTCAAGAAGCTGCAACTTATTTTTCCTCCAGTCTGTTGATGAAAAACACAGCTAAGGTTGTCCTTTCCTTCTACACTTAAAGTAGAAAATGAATGATTAAACTCAATTGTAGCGAGCAATCGCTCTTCATTAAGCATCTGGTAGCAAGAAATCTTTCCAAACTTTCCGGATTTATCAATAATGTATTTTGCTCCTGTGGTCGCCACAGTCACCTTATCTTCATCTTCCTCTACACTTTCTACTTTCATTTCTTTTCGTACATCCACTTGAGCCTCCTCAATAATTGACCTGCTATCTTTCAAATTGCAAATAAATCCAATCTTCGTAATAATGAAAATTGACCCTTGAAAGGGGAGCACAGGAACTCAGTTCCACCCCTTTCGGGAGATAAACCGAATAATCATACCGGGACAAATGAAACAACCACTTATCTCCCGGTCTGGGAATTTTACCTTTTAAAGTTGATAAACTCGAAAAAGGAATGGCTACTTCCAATTGCCAGTATTCATCTTCATCTTCCCAGTTATTCAGTGTTCCCTCAATTTTCACACCAACTTTTAAACCCTGGCAATTCCATTTGCTCCAGCGATGGTGGTCACTACCACCTGCCTCTCTTTTAATATTGAATGCGTCATAAACTGTACCCAGAACGTTTATTTCAAAATTGTAATAAGGTTCTTTTTCAGGATCAGTCTTTAGAAAAATTTCCAAAACATCTTCATCGCAGGTCAGTGCATCTCTTTTGGTGAAATAACTCCAGATATCCTTGTCGTAAGCCTTAAAACCAACATAAAGATAATCTCTGTCCCAGAGAAGTTTGGCTTCTGTTTTGCTTAAAGGTTTTTTAAGGGTTACCGGAACAAAAAATCTTAAATTTTTGGCTTTCTGCCAGATATGCTCATCAAAAGAGCCGTCTACCTTCATTTTCTCTGAAGTAAAATAACAGGGATAAGAAATTTTTTTAATCATGCTTTGCGATGAAATCGCGAACCCATTCTGCCTGTTCCTGCTGACCATCAATAAGGACTGCCCCTAAAATAGAATAACCAGCAATCAATTTCTCATCCAGATACCGTGGAATACGTTCCCATTGACAGCGAAGCAAGTCCATTGGCACTGGTGCTACAGTTGGATAATCGCGCAGGTAACAACCTAAAATTATGGGCTTATTTGAAAAGATTTTTCTACACTTCTGGATGTCCTCATCCAGATTTGTAAGATTGCGCGCTTCCCATACCCAGAGATTAACAACATCTATATAAGGTAGGAAGCCTTCCCATTTTGCCGGGTCTAATTCATGCGTATAAACTACTACCCAGAGTTTGAGTTCAGAATTATCATTGTGTAAAGCCTTGTAAATTTCCCCGTACTGCTGAGGTGTATAATTTTCTCTTTTACATAATCCTAACATATCATCATGAATTGCACCGGTAATATTATGAAATTTAAGAGAAAGTTTACTAATATTCCCTGCTTCTTCTTTCACTGTTTCTGGTTTAGCATCAACAGAATTTTTCATACCACAAGCAACATTACCTTCGCGCTCAACTTCTTTAAATTTCCATTTAGAAATATCGCAGACAACCTCTTCAAAATTACTCAATTTTTTCATTGCAAATTCTGTATTTGGATGAAACATATAACAGACACGACTTAAACCAAAATAAATAGCACCTTCACCAACACCAAAAATAGATGGTTCTACACCTTGATCAAATCCCTGCCCTTCCCACACCCAGTCAACATCTTTCAATCTGCGTTTTATTCCCATTTTATTTAAACCTCCTTATATAAGATTTCTTCTTGCTTTTTCAATAACCTGGCGTATTTTTGAAATTTTGTCGGGGTCAACTTCCGGTTTTTTATATTCAGAAATGAGTTGATTTATTTTCTCATTTATTTTTTTCATTAATTTTTCTTCGCTTTCAATTCCCCTTCCGCTTAAATCGAAAAATTCTGGTTTCCATAAAGCAGAACGGAAATTCCTCAAAGTGTGTTCTGTGTCAAGATAATTTCTGCTTATACCATACCCAACATCCAAAATTGTTTCAAGGGCAATATTTTCCTCATCAATAACCGGGCTCTCTAAAAACCTCAATCCCATGTTAATTTCTCTGTCAAGTAAAAGTTGTGCTAAACTGATGGTAAGCCCCTGCTCAATATGTCCTATCCCGACCTCAGGATGAAAACCAGTAAAAGCAGCGACTGTCATTGCAAGATATGCTTTTTCCAGCGTAGCATAAAGACCGGGATATTTTGCCTGACAAAACTCTCCTATCCCAGGAGAAACCGCAACTCCTGTCAACTTCCTGATAAATTCACAGGTTGAGAGACGGCGAATCAACATATCATATCCCCAGTAATTAACTTCTCCGCTTCTCATGTCCATTGACCCCGTAAGAATAAAACCTGTCAGAGGAATTTTTGGATTTAAGGCACGGGCACACATCCACAGAGCAATAAATTCAGCAGTGGTTACGACAATACATCCTGCAGTTGTAACAGGCATATTAACCCCGCTGACAGCCATTGTATAAACTTTTGCCGGATAATTGCAGGATTTAGATAAATAAACAAATCGGTCAGAAATTTCTTTACCTAATTTTAAAGGAGTAGCAAAACTTATATTTGCCAACCAGTGCCAGTAAGGGTCTTTAAGAGCGGCAATTTGCTCTATTTCTTTCAGATAATCTAACTGCCTCATGTCCTGAACATATACGCCCATTGGTTTATGCGCATATTCAATTAATAACCCGGCAGCTTCCAGCGGTTCAATTGCTGAGGAAACATCAGACAAATTAAGACAATGCCCGACACCATCTTCAGGATGAAGAACATCACCGAATTTTATCAATTTTATAAAATCATCTTTACAACCTTTTCTTCTTTCTTTCTTCTCATCATCGTAATAAAAAGTACCTAATTGATGAAACAAAGAAGGAACATAGGGTGCTTTAAATGTTGCCGGGCATTCCACATAAGGAGTCCATCCAGATAATACAGTTTTTTTATTCTCTTCTTTTATTTCTTCCTCCCATTTTGCCTTATCCTCTTTTTTGACTGTGCTGATAAAATTCTCAACAATCCTTTTAGGAAATTTTGCAATCTGTTTTTCGTAATCAACCTCTGCTCCAATATTTTCTACTGCTTTTAACATCTCTTTATTTTCACAAATCATCCCCAATTTTTCCAGCACCCTGAACACTCCTTCTGATAACGGCTCCAGGTCCTTGTCTTTTAAAATTTCAAACATAGTCTCTCCTCTCGTAATTATCAAATGTTGAGCAATCTCGACATTGTTTAAGCAGAGTGAACTCTGCCACTACTTATTTAAGCAGAGTGAACTCTGCACTTCCAGAGTGCCACTTCCAGAGTGCCTACAGTCGGCTACTTTTGGCCACTACTTATTTAAGCAGAGTAAACTCTGCCACTACATTGAATACCTGCCACATTCTAAAGCAGTATTAATCATCATTTTAAGATTTTCTGGCTTAACAGAGGAAGAAATTGTATTGGCTGAAGACAGTATATGCCTTCCTCCGGGCGATACTTCAGCTATGCATTTTTTTGTTGCCTGCCTGACTTCTTCAGTTGAACCCCTTATAAGTAAATCAACGCTTACACTGCCCATAACAGATACTTTGTCAGGATATTGCTGTTTAATTTGCGCCAGGGTCATTCCTCCGGTTTCCTGCAAAGGACCCAGACAGTCAACACCTGTTTCCAAAATCATATCTAATATCTTACGGATATCGCCATCAGTATGTTTAATGCAATAAGCCCCTGCGTTTTTTATTTCCCGGACTATAGTGCGAAACCCCGGCAGAATAAATCTTTCAAAGTCAGCCGGAGACATAAAAGGACCGCTGTTTCCAGCATAATCATCGCCAAGCATAACGATTTCAATCCCTTCCTTAATCACACTGCGATACAATTCAACCTGATATTCCTCAACAAGTTTTGCAAGTTTCTTTACTAAAGAAGGATTTAGTTTATAATCAATAAAAAGATTTTCCAAACCTCCCCGCAAATATTGAGATGGAGCAAAAACACCTTCTCCTACAAAGACCAGTGCTTTTTTCCCTTTAAATCGCTTCACCATTTCCCGGACAGTATTGATAATATCAGGGTCATCTGGGTCAGGGGGAGTATAAGAAGCAAGGTCGCTCTCGGATTCAATGCGAACCGGTGGTATTACAAAAGGTATAGCTTCTTCAGTAAATTGTTGCAGTGCGCCCCATTTATCCTGAAATATCTTTTTGGATTTGTCAACCCAGTTAATTTTAGGAGGAACGATGCCCGCATAAGTACAAACAGCATCGTAATAGCCGGATTGTTCAATAAAAGCATAATATGAAAGCCCCGGATATAATGCTTCAATGACTTTATGGTCAACTGACAATTCAGCAATCGGCACCCTGTCAGGAATTTCGCCTCTCAATACCGCATTTATTCTTTCCGGAGAAGTCATTATTTTCATTATTGCCTCACTGTTTTCTCAATTGCATCTGC
>MNUO01000124.1:16594-18028 GCA_001871015.1 Candidatus Desantisbacteria bacterium CG1_02_38_46 | reverse complement strand
CGTTTATTTTACGAAAAACAAGGTTCTCGAAGAGGTTCTTATTTTGACCAACCCTCGACGTTTATTTTACGAAAAACAAGGTTCTCGAAGAGGTTCTTATTTTGACCAACCCTCGACGTTTATTTTACGAAAAACAAGGTTCTGCCCCTGCGTCTGCTTGTCGCAGACAAGCGCTGGGGCAGGTTCTTATTTAATCTAATGTATATATTATATAAAAATTTGTAAAAAAAGCAAGAAAAAAGAAAAAAACCGCCTCAAATCTGGCGGCTCATTTTTAGCAAACACAAACATATCGAAACTACCTTGCGCCACAGCTGGCTTTTAACAAACTTCCTTTTTTAACAAACCTTTCGCTCCACGCCCAATCGGTGGAAAAAATGTCAATAAACACAGGGCAAAAGAGTGGAAAAGGGAAGGTACATGGTATCCCCCTAAGACAAATCACCTGTCTTTCAGAGAAGAGATTCAGAGAGTTGGAAAAAGTAGTAAGTAATCTCTGGGGTGAGTTTTAAGTAATCCGGGAAGAAATCCTGCTAAAGCACCCAGAAACAAAAGGGGTAAAGTTGTTCCTATCCCGAAAAACAAAGCATACAATAAACCCAGAATGGAATTTTTAACCATGAATGCAATATAAGAAAGGAGTCCGATTAGGGGAGCGCAGGGTAAAAATCCTATCATAAATCCGAGAGGAATAAAACCCCTGTCACCTCTGTCAATAAATTGTCTGCCCAATAATTTACATACCGGAATTTCGTAAGCCTTACCGAGCATAATTAGAACAGAAAGAAAAATAATAAAAATACCAACAGCAATCTGAATGGGTTTATAAAATTTACCCGCCTCTAACGCTGGTATCAGATTCTGTCCTGCCATTCCTGCTAAATATCCTAAGATTAAATATGGAATTGTCCGCCACACGGAAAAAACAAGTGTTGCAAAGAATCCTTCTTTCCAACCCGACTTTGTCCCCACCACATATGAAATTACAATAGGTGCGCATAAAATTAAACATGGCCCCACTCCCACTGAAAATCCAAGAATAAATGCATAAGATAAATCTTTCCAGATCGCCAAACGAAACCTCGTCTTTTTTACCTGAACACCTACAAAGAACGCAGTCTGGAGCTGGCGACCCGATTTGAACGGGTGACCTGAGGTTTACAAAACCCCTGCTCTGGCCACTGAGCTACGCCATCCACAATTTCATACATATCGTAGCGTCTCGCCCGCCAACGCTTTAGTGGCGGGAGCTACGCCAGCCTATAGAAATTTGCGTAAATTCTTACATAGATAAACGTATAACTCCTCTCGGCAAATCAAAATTCACAATACACTGGTCAAAGAAAACTTTTTGACCCAGTGTAATACGAATGGAAGTTTATCGTATGTAAAACCAGCACAACATTTGAAAGATGAATTTTATTATACCTTGAG
>MNUO01000124.1:3530-16584 GCA_001871015.1 Candidatus Desantisbacteria bacterium CG1_02_38_46 | reverse complement strand
TTGAGTTCTTCCTTTACTTTCTCAGCAAGATAGACTTTCATCAAAGATTGATAAGGAACATCTTTCTGATTCGCAAGCATTTTTAGTTCAACCAATCGCATTTCGGTCACCTAGTTATATAATTCAACACGGTTTTTAAATTAATTGACATAGACATTTTTTAAATATCTGTTTTTTTCTATTCTTCACCAAAAATCTGGGCGCTGAAAATAAAAATCTGGCTATCCTTCTCTCTCCAGTCACCGGGTGATAATCCTGCCTTGATACAGGTCTGGTCTAAGAATTGCCATTTATCCCAGGCATATGAAGTCGCCACCTGAGGAAGGAGCAAGCCAGAAAAAAGCCCCTTGCGAATATAGAGTCCGTGCTTTCCAACTTCAATTTTGTTAACATCATTAATAAGTTGCAGAGGAGTAAGTACTGAAATTTCGATGTGAATCTCTTTCAATTCTTCAGAAGAAACAGGTGGAAAACGAGGGTCTCCAGTAGATGATTCTATTGCCATTTTTGAGATTGTTTCGTCCAATGGAAGAATTGGTTGAATATATCCGATACAACCGCGAAGTTGACCTTTTTTAGTAAGCGTTACAAATACCCCGCATTTTTGAGTCAGGGCAGGGTCAATCTCTTTAAACTCAGAAATCCTTCCTTTCCTGATATGTTCTTCCAGTGTTTGTCGTGCAATCTTTAACAATCTTTCCTGTTGTCCTTTATCAAGCATTGAAACTCCTCCTTTTTAAATTTTCTCCTTCAGGTATTTCCATAACATATTGGGAGTAAGTTTATTCAGCATATCCTTAAATTGTTCAATCTCATTGTCATCAATAGGCCTTGAGCGAATCTCTTTTTTAATAAGTAATGACTCATTGGCATATATGGATGCTTTTAACCGCAACGCTATAGCTATAGCATCGCTTGGTCTGGAATCAATTTTTGTTTCTTCACCTTCCATGGTTTTCAAAACTAACCAAGCAAAGTAAGTATTTCCTTTCAGTTCTGTAATTTCAACTCGCAGAAGACTTGAACCTAATACTTCTATGATGGAACTGATGAGGTCATGTGTTAATGGACGGGGAATATGCACTTTCTCTAATGCAAAGGCAATCGCCTGTGCCTCGAATATTCCTACAGAAATCGGGAGCAATCTCTGCCTATCATCCTTTAACATAATAATAGGCAGGTTGGACTTCAAATCTAACACAACTCCTTCTATTTTCACCTGTATCATCTTTCCCTCCGGAAATTCTAGACGGGTTCTATTTTTGCATACGTCCCTAATTTTCTACATACCAATAGTGAGTCGTATAATTAAAAATGGAGGTAAATCCACTTTTATCATTGCTTCCTGGGTCTTGCGAATATCATAACTCAATCTCTTTATTTCTATCTCTCCTTTTTCATCATCATAAATTCCAAATGACGCCATAGGATTTCTATCCCTGGGCTGCCCCACTGAACCTAAATTGACAATTGCCTTCTCCTCTGGATTTATTCTTTCGTCATCCCCCAGTATTTCTATTTTCTTCTTATGGTAATATAACGGAATATGTGAATGCCCGATAAAACAAAGTGCTGTATTAAAAAAGGAAAGGTTCTTCTCCATTGTGCAGGAGTCAAGAAGATATTCATTGGTTGGATCCTGTGGGCTACCATGCACTACTGTGAATTTTTTCTCTTCAACTTTACATTTCAGATTTCGTAAGTATTCTCTATTTTCAGGATTAAGCACCTTACTTGTCCAGATTATCGCAGTGCGAGCATCTGAATTAAGCTCTGCGATATCTTTCATACCAACAGCACCCAGATCATGATTTCCTGCGACAAGGATTAATCCCTCAAGAGTTCTCATAACCTCTACGCACTCATTTGGATAAGGACCATATCCAACAATGTCGCCGGAACAAATATATGAAGAAACCTTATCCCTTAAATAGGAAAGTACTGTCATAAGTGCCTCAAGATTCCCGTGAATATCTGATACAATCCCGTACTTCACTCACCTCACCTTTTTGAAACAAAAGGATTGCCTTTAATATAAAAACGCCAGGGTTTTTTAGCCCATTCGCCTGCATAGTCAATGCCTATTCTGGTACCAACTGCAATTTCTAATTTCTTAATTTTAATATCGTTGTCAGCTAACCAGAGCCTTTTACTTTTTGTTACGTCTTCTCCATAAAAAGATTTATCAAGTTTTAAATACTGGCAGAGTTTTCCGGGTCCGTTAGGAACAACTCTCAAATTCGAATTTTTCCGTTCTCTCTCGTTGGCTGGCTCAATCGCTCTCAATAAAACACACTCCGGCTTGCCCTCATCACCAGTTGAAATATTTAACTGCCAGTACATACCATACACAAGATAAATATAGATGTGTCCTCCGATTAAATATTCAGCTCTATTGCGTTTGGTAACTTTCCCCCCATAAGCATGAGAGGCTTTATCTTCCGGTCCAATATAAGCCTCGGTTTCAACAATCATGCCTTTGCTCTTTCTTTTTCCAATTTGCCTAACAATAAATTTACCTAACAAATCTTTAGCCACTTTTAAGGTCGGCCGTGTCCAAAAATTTCTTGAAAGTCTTTTAGAAATCATTTTTGATTCAGGACTTTAAGTTTTGCCAGTGCAGTTTGATAGCGTCTGTCAGCAGGTGATGGAATTAATTTCAATACCCGCTCTAAATGCAACCTGCAACTTGATAAATTACCGAGATGATAGGATTGATATGCCTTAAACATCTCATTTTTTATTTTTCTGTCCAGTTCCTCCTCCGCCTTTTTTAGTTGCAGGGTTATTGTCTCTGTCCTACTTGATTTTTCTAGTAAACTCAAGCCCTTGTGCCAGGACTGAATTGCAAGGAATAAATTCTCATCTTTAATTTCTCTCTCGCGGTACAACCTTCTTGCAAGATTAAAATAATTCTGGGGATTATCAGTTTTTTCTGTCCAATAAGTTCCTCTCATCGGAGGTACCAGGGACACTACACCTCTTTTGTCAAACCTGAATGAGACTAAAAAAATCGCGGATATAATTACCGCCAGAAATAAAAATGTAAAAATTAACTTCTTCCGGCTACCATCCTGAATACCTCCAGGCTCCTCTTGATACAGGATTGTAGTTGAACCAATCTCTATTTTGTCGCCATCCTTTAAGTACCTGGACTTAATCAATTCACCGTTAATTTTTGTCCCGTTTCTGCTAAAATTGATAAGAAGATATTTTCCATTTTTATATTTTATTGAAGCATGCCTCCTCGAAACAGTGGGTTCAACCAGCAAAAGATCATTATCCTGTCCTCTGCCAATTTTGAATTTACCTTTTGAGAGAGTCCATTCCTTTCCCGTATTTTCCCCTTTTGTTACAACTGTTTTTGCCATGACAACCCCTGAAAATACTTTACTGCGACAATAATTGCAAAATTACCGGTCCAAAGAGCACAATGAAGATGACAGGAAATATGAAAATAATCAACGGAAAAAGCATTTTGACGGGCGCTTCCTGTGCTTTTTTCTCTGCCCGCAAAAACCTGGCTAAATGCATCTGTTCAGATTGGGTTCGCAGTGTGGTTCCAAGCGGAGAGCCCATATTATCCGCCTGAATTAAAGCAGATGTAAAAGATGAAATCTCTGGAATATCGACTCGTTTAGCTAAATTATGCAGTGCATTTTCTCTTGTCCTTCCCACCCTTATTTCCTCCTGTGTTTTTATCAATTCTTCAATCAGGGGTGTTGGCGAACTCTTCTGAACAATTTTATTGATTGCCGCTGCAAAATCAAGCCCCGCCTCTACAGAAAAAGTCAGTATGTCTATGAAATATGGCAATTCTTTTACCATCTTCCTTTTTCTGCGCACAACACTCTCATTAAGCCATAAATCAGGAAGGAAAAAACCAACTATCAGTAACACTAAAGAAACCGAAAAACTCTTAGATGCCAACCAGAACATTGAGAAGAATCCTACGGCTAGTAATTCTTTTAGGGCAAGGAATTCATCAGGATTCCATCCGAATGGACTTCCCGCTGCATTCAATTTTTTTTGAATACCGTTTCTAAAATTTTCGATACCCAACCCTTTGAGTACCCTCAGGGTGGTGAACCTGTCGAACCATTTCCCATTAATATTTGCAATTTTATATATTATCCATCGTCCAAAATTTTTCCTTCTTACTCTGGAGAAACTCATTTCCTCTGGGAGAAATTCAAAACACAGGACAAACACTGCCCCAAATGTAAGTAACAGAATTACCCCTGCCATTTTTTACACATCAACTCTCATAATTCTTCTGATCACGATTATCCCCATTATCTCCATTCCAGTTGCAATACCTAACATCATCCAGCCTAATGGCTGACGGAATAATGGCATTATAAACTGGGAATCAATTCCAAGTATGGCAATACAGAGAAAAATTGGCAGCAAACCCATAATTAAAGCCTGCATTCTTCCCTGGCTTGTCAGCACCTTTATCTTTTCTATTATTTTATTTCTCTCCCTGAGGGTATAAGCTACCCTGACAAGGGACTCTGAAAGACTTCCACCTGTTTCCCTTGAAATTTCAATGGCTGTAATAACAATACCGAGTTCCTCAGACTTCACCCTCTTTGTAAGATTCTGGAGTGCTTCCTCTAACGAAAGCCCTAACTTTACTTCCTGAAGAACCAGGCGAAATTCTTCAGAAATTGGAGGAGGCATCTCCTCGCTTAACAAATTTAATCCCTGGAATAGACTGAATCCACTCTTTAGAGAATTTGAAAGAAGGTCCAACCCCCCTATTAACTGGTCCTCAAATTTCTTAGAACGCCGCCTTAATAAATTCTTTATCCGCATTACAATATACCCCATTTTCATCTTCCAGCAGGATCCATTCGGACAATTCTTGAGGACTTTTATTAACAGGGGAGCAATGAGTGCACCTGCAGCAAAAACAAGGACAAATGCTATAACCTTTAGTATTAACATATTCATTTTTATACCTTTTTAATCCACAACGTACTTTCTCCAGTAAATCACGGTTTCATAAAGGTCATTGATTAATTGTTTCTCGTTAACGGTTAGAGGAAAAAATATCTCTAACATCAGGTAATTTTCCTTTGAACCCGAGGCCTCAATGGCTTTAATTACCTTTTCCGGAGTTATAATACCAACCTGATTGTAAATTTTAGTGAATGGATGATGCTGACTCTCTTTTCCATTTGTCTGATGTATATGAATCACAGGTGATATGTGTGCAAATCTGCGCAGCCATTCATACGGGTCAAGGTCCTCTTCCTTGTGCAAATAATTCAGGCAGCAGGAATGCCCGACATCAATTGTAAGATAGATCGGGACCGCTGAACTTTCATTTAATTTCCGATAAAATTCTTCTGATTCTTCAATAGTATAGGGTTTCTCTCCAGGGACATACATCTGTTCTAACATCATGAATTCCAGACCCTCTTTCCTGGCTAATTCTGAAAGGTGTTGATATGCCTTAAAAAGACATTGAATCAGGAATATTCTCTTGCGAGGTCTGATGAGAGCCCGGTATGAAATGTGGTCAAAATGCCCACCGATTGCCCTTACACCCAGAGCGCTTGCAACCTTTATTGCCTCCTCGCACCACCGCAGCCCATCTTTCCTAACACTGGGACGTGCATCGGACAGAAGATTTAAACAATGAGGAATCATTCCTGTGTAGTAATCATAAATTATGACTCCATCCTCATCTGCTTCTTTCCGGGTCTTGCGTGCCACCTCTAAACGTGTTGGCTTGGAAATTAAAATTGGGTCAAGAAAATCAGAACAGAATTCCACATATTTAATACCTAATTTATTCACAACCCAGAGCCATTCAACTGGTTGTGGCCATCGCATTCGTGCGAATGCCAGATTGATTCCAAGATGCAATTTTGTCGCCATTCTTCCCCCTTCTACTTTAACTCGACGATGCGGGTAGGAAGGTCTTCTTTACGATTTACCTCTTCTGCTTTCCTCTTCACTTCTTCTTCAGTTTTAAATTTTCCAAGATATACCCGATAAAAAAATCCCTCCCCTATTTTTACACGTTGTATCCACGAAATATACCCTTTTTTCCTCAGAGTAGCACTTAAGTTTCGGGCATTTTCCTCTCTGGTGAATGAACCAACCTGAATCGTCCATACTGCTTCTAAGGGAACCTTCAAAGATTCGTCTGTCGCAAGATTCAATTCTGTTGCATTGGCTATTAGCATAGATTCTACACTCAGTGGATATTTTTTTATCAATTCTTCTTTTGACATTTTAAATTCTCTTTCATTGTGAAGATTTTGATGACACAGGGTTATCTTATAGAGAATGTATTGATGAAATGGTCCGCCTGAGATGGATTTATATTCTCTGAGGGCTCTGTGATAATCATTCTTTGCAAAATATGCATCAGCGATTCCAATCTTTGCAAGACTGCACTGTTCACCCCAGGGGTTAAGGGAAATTGATTGTCGAAATTCCTTGATTGCCTCATCATATTCGCATACGGCGAATAAACAGGATGCTCTTCTATACCAGGCCAATGATGAATATTTGTTTCTGCGAAACTTCTCAATTAAAGTCTGGAATTCCCGGTAAGCCTGCGCATAGTCTTCTTTCAGATATTCCTGCTCTGCAATTATGTATAGCGATTCAATTGCCAGTGGACTCTCTGGATATTTTTCTACAATCTCCCTGAGTTTATCAACAACGATATTTTGGTTTGATTCTCTGGTAGCATCTTCAAACAGAACCTTGGCGGGGTCCATACAAAAAGAGCGAGGAGCCAAAATGACCAATAAGATGAACCATAAAAGCACAAAGGAATGTTTCAGGTGGTAATTATTCATTTTTTTGCCAAGTAGGTCTTGCGACCAAGTAGGTCTTGCGACCAAGTAGGTCTTGCGACCAAGTAGGTCTTACGACCGAGTAGGTCTTGCGACCGAAAGTAGGCTCTCTGGAAGAGCCAATTGATAAATAGCGTTTACCAATTTCTTGGTTGCATCTGGCTGTCCAAAGGATTTGCTTTGATAAGCCATCCTTTTCATTTTTTCATCATCACCAATTAAATTCAAAATCTCCCTTGCTAAATTCTCACCAGTAAGTTCCCTGTCTAACAGAACTCTGGCAGCACCCTTTTCCTCTAATACGCGACTGTTTAATTCCTGGTGATTTTCAGAAGCATACGGATATGGAATTAGAATTGATGGAAGTCCCCTTGCTGTAATTTCTGCGATACTTGTAGCTCCTGCACGTGAGACAACAAGGTCTGCTGACGCCAGGGCATCCCATATGTTGTCGAGATATGAATATAAGTATAAGGCGCAATTTGTAAGGTGTAAAGCAGAAGTTAATGATTTTACATAGTTGTAGTCATTGGGCCCGGTGATGTGTAAGATTTGAAGATTGGAGCCGTCCAGAAATTTAAGGGCATCTACTATAGCCTTATTAATTTTCTTCGCTCCGCTGCTTCCACCAAATACAATAACTGTTTTCTTATTTGGCTGCAAACCAAGTTTCTTAACTGATGAGTCCCTTTGAGCTGTAAGCACTTCTTCCCTGACAGGATTACCAATAAACTCAGTTTTAGTATTGGGAAAATATCTTCTTGACATTTCAAATGTAATACCTATCCTGCGGACAAACTTAGCCAGAATTCTGTTGGTAAGTCCCGCAACAGTATTCTGCTCATGAATCAAAGTAGGTATGCCACATAATGCACTTGTTAGAAGCACTGGACCACTTACATAACCACCCATTCCAACAACAACATCAGGCCTGAATTCCATAATGATAAAAAAGGATTGAATACAAGCAATGCATAAATTCAATATAAAAGATGGTAAGAAAATAAATTGTCCGCGAAGAAACTTCCTTACCACTATTCCTCTAAAAGGTATACAAATACTGCTTACTTTTTTTTCTTCTAAACTTCCTTTTCCGCCGACGAACAACAGTTTTAGATTTGCACGCGTTCCAAGCATTCGCGCTACAGCCAGCGCAGGATAAAGGTGTCCTCCTGTCCCACCGGTAGCAATTATTATTTTCACATCATTTTTCATTTAAATCCAATTCCTACTGCTAAAAGCAAAAAAAGGGTTAAGGAAGTAGTATAAAAACTTAATTTTAATTTCTTGAATTCTTTTTCCATTTTGCCCACTTTAAGGCTGAAACTCTCCTGATAGGAGGAGGCCTGGGCCAGGGAACGCTCGAGCGTCGCCATATCCTCCATTAGCATGGACTGAAGAACACCTGCTTCTGGGCGGATACCTGATTCTTTTGCACTCTGTCCTTTCAAAAATTCCTCCTTAACCTCTTTGAATAATTTTCTAACAGAAGCTGGCTCTCTGGACGAAGGTGTATAATTGGGATTCAATTTCAGGATTTCTATTATTTCGTTCTTTACTTTTTCATCTTCTCCATAGGCACGATATATCTTCATCAGAAAATAACGTGCTTTAATTCTGTCTTCTTGGGGCGCATCATTTGATTGGGCGACGACTAAAAATTCCCTGCTCGCTTCTTCATAATGGGCGCTGTCAAATAAATTCTTTCCCTTTTTCAATATAAGATTAGCATCCTCTGCAGAAAGCGGCTGAGGAGGGGGATTAACCGCTGTTCCAGACTGCCCCCAACATTCATAAGATTGAACCTGCAAAATTAACAACGAAAATAGCAAAGACATTAGCTTCTTCATTTTTCACATCCTTTCTGCTGCACGAAGATTTTTTTGTCCCACCCAAATATCCAAAGACCGAAAATAACCTGGTTACCTTTTCGCTATTACACTTCGGACAATTAATCTTGAACTTGAATCTCGCCGTTTCGGTAGAGTAAATGAAATTTTTGTTTTTCAGAAGTTATTTTTATTAAACGAATTTCATCTTCATAATCAGGGTGAGTAATTTTTATAATATGTTCTCCCGGTTTAAGGTTTTTCAAAGCTCTATTTCCCTCACCCTGAAAGGTATTGTCAATATAGATTAATGCATCAGGAGGTTGGACATTTATGAAAATGGTGCCCGAAATCTCTTTTTCTGGCTCCTTTACCTCCCCGATGTCCAAGTTCCCCTGAATCCTGTCCGACTGTGGAACCTGTGGAGTCTGTGGAGCATCTGCTGACTTATTTTCTGGCGATGCTGCTGGCAGGGCATCCACTATGTGTTCTGTTGATAGATTCTGCCCGTGTTTTAAAAAAATGAAAAGAAATATGAAGACAGCACCAGCAAGACTGCAGATAAAAAATAATCTTAAATTTTTCAATTTTGCAGCATCTATCCCTCTCATAACTTTGGTCTGATAAATTATCTCCGGACTTGACACTTTTTCCCACCCATTGGGGCCTGGCACTCGGGGATACACTGCCTCATTAACCCTGCCCTGAAGATTTTCATTTTCTCTTCCAAATAACCTTGCAAGGTACGCACTCAATTCTTCCTCATCGCTCAATAATCCATAACTACGAGTTATGTTTTCCATATCCATTATAAAAGACGAAATATCCTGGTATCTTTTGTCTGGGTTGTTCTGAAGACATTTTCTGATTACATTCTTCAAATCCACAGATACATCAACATGCTTGCAGTTATGTATAGTAAGTGAAGACAGCATATTTTCTGTCTGTGCATTTCTCACCTTCTCTAAAATTTCCAGTTCGGTTTCCCCTGCAAAAAGGGTTCTACCCGATATTAATTCATACATAATAATCCCGAGGGCAAAAATATCTGCTCTATGGTCAATTTTCTCACCTTTTGCCTGTTCAGGAGCAAGGTAATTTAATTTACCCTTAAGAATTCCTACCCTCGTAGACCTGGAAATGGAATGTTCTGCTTTTGCAATACCAAAATCAACAAGTTTTACCCTTCCCTGATAAGAAACAAGAATATTTGAAGGGCTGACATCCCTGTGAATTACATTCAGACGATGTGCAAATTGAAGAGCTCTGGCTACCTCCATCACAATAAACAAAGATAAACTCAAGGGAATCCTCTCATTTAATGTCTTTAAACTCTCTATTATCTTTTTTAATGATTGCCCATCCACATACTCCATTGAAATATAATAGGAATGGCCCAATTTGCCCAGTTCATAAATACCAATAATGTTGGGATGATTTAAATTTGCTGCTATAACTGCTTCGTCTTTGAACATCCTCAGAAAATCTTCATCCTCTGAGAAAGTTTCTTTTATTTTTTTTATGGCTACAGTCCTCTTTAAATCGTTTTGTCTTGCCTTAAAAACCTGAGCCATTCCTCCCTGACCAATTTCACACAATATCTCGTAGTTCCCAAAATTCTTCATTTTTAAACTTTTTGTATCTTGCCAGAACGCAAACACCTGGTACAGATATTGATACGTTTAACACGCCCTTTTATTAGAACCTTCACCTTGTGCAGATTTGGTTTCCATACTCGTTTTGTCCCGTGATGAGAATGGCTCACCTGAAACCCGGTCTGGTGAATTTTACCGCATACCTCACATTTTGCCATAAATTCTCCTCAGCTTTCCTTTATCGCCTGGAACTTTTTAACTGCCTCGGCAACAAAATTATAATATTTTTTTCTTTTCAGGAGCGATGCAGCCTCTTCATCAAGAAATACGGTGACTTTCTTGTGTAACTGTAATACCGAGGCAGTAACCTGAGCCGTAACTCCTCCTTCAATAGCTGTTGCGATTACCTGTGCCTTATTTTTTCCACTTGCAACCATTAATATTTCTTTTGCTTCCATAACCGTTCCTACTCCCATTGTAATTGAATAGGTGGGAACTTCAGATGGGTCTTTAAAGAAACGGGCATTGTCCTGCATAGTTTCCTCAGTCAGGGTTTTCACTCTTGTGCGGGAACCTAACGAAGAACCTGGTTCATTAAATCCGATATGCCCGTCCCTGCCAATACCGAGTATCTGCAAATCAATTCCGCCAAACTTCTTAATACGGGATTCATACCATTCACAATATTCTTCAACATCAACAGGCTTAACCTTACCATCAGGAATGTAGACATTCCTGGGGTTGATGTTGATATGTTTAAACAGGTTTTCCCACATAAAGAAGTTGTAACTCTGCGGATGGTCAGGCGCAAGGCCCAGATATTCATCAAGGTTAAAAGTTACCATATGGGAAAAACTTAAACCTTCTTCTTTGTGCATCCTTATGAGTTCCTTATATAACCCTAAAGGTGTACTTCCTGTAGCAAGCCCGAGAACAAAACTGGGTTTCTCCATCAACCGCTGTTTGACTGTTAATGCTGCCTCCTTACTTATCTCGTCATAGTTTGCTTTTATAACGACCTGCATGATTACCTCCTTTTTTACTTGATAGCTAAGGAAATTATACCAAAAGTTATCCATAACCTTCAGGACTAAAGTCCTGAGTTACGTCTGTATGTTGTAACTCAAACCTTCAGGACTAAAGTCCTGAGTTACGTAACTCAGACCTTCAGGTCTGATTCGTAACTCAGACCTTCAGGTCTGATTTTTCTTGCCCTGCTGGTCCAATATTTTTTTAATAAACCCTATTGCGCTACCGACATTTTTTACTTCAAGAGCTGCCTCTTCATCCATAGTTATGTCAAATTCCTGCTCAAACGCAGCCACAAGTTCTATACTCTGAATTGACTCAGCTCCGAGGTCTTTTACGAAATCAGAACTATCTTTGATTTCCTCTACCGGTACCTTCAATTGCTTTGAAACCACTTTTTTAACCCTTTCCGCAACTTCTTCAATTGTCATATTGCTCCTCCTCATCCCATTCTTGATTTTTTAACCATTTTCTCGCGTGCGTCGGTAGTAATTTCATGCACATATTTTAACAGCGCTATATCTTCCTGCGTCAGCTCAACCTTCCTCCTCGACATTGCGGTTCTTGCTGTCTCAACCTGCATTCTGAAACCATAACCCTTTGAGAACATATTATTCAAATACCAGCAAAACGAAGGAATGAATTTTGGTGCAACACCGCCGCTTCCAACAACATTACACATTATACCGATTACAGCTCCCGTATTAAAAAAAGTACCTATACTTGTTTTTGTGTGGTCACCTATAAATGAGCCAACTTTTGTGCTGCCTGAATCCATCGGTTCACCTTTTACATAAACCGAAACTGAACTGTAGTCATTTTTCAAATCGCTGTTAGTGGTTAGTGCCCCGAGATTTACCCATTCACAAACATAGGCATGGCCTAAAAATCCGTCGTGGTATTTATTGGAATACCCATGGACAATACTTTCTTCTATCTCTCCGCCAATTCTACAAACCGGACCTATAGAGGTTCCTTCACGAATTCTCGTTGCTCCTAATATCTGGGAATTCTTTCCGACTACACTAGGACCTTCTATCCTTGAAAACGGCAGAACTTGTGCATTTTCTTCAATAATAACCGGCCCCAGTGTTGTATCAAGTACTACAAAAGGATGAACTTTAGCTCCATTGGCTATTTGAACTTTCTTACTATCTCCATAGATGCATGACTGTGGATGCAGTTCGCCTTTTAGGACATAGCCACCAGAAATCTCAAAGTCGTTTTTAATCGCCTTGCCGTTGTTATTAATCAGGTCCCACGGATATGAAATAAGTGGAAAATTTACTTCTTTTTTAGAAAGCACTGTTTTCATATTCTGCAGGGATTCAAAAAGATTGGCTACGGTTTTTCCCGAAATTCTTTCTTTGTTAATTCTCGCATAAACTATTGAATCACCCTGAATACCTATTTCCTCATCGCCTTTCAGAGATGGAGCATTGTCATCAAGAAGAAGAAACCTTCCGTTAATGCACAAAACATCATCATTTAAAAGCTGTGGCTCATTAACTCGCTCCAGACTCTTCTTAAATACTGGAACAAGCACTTCCCTCATCCAGAAAATCACTTCACAGTCTTTGTAAAATCTGGAAATTCTTTCCCATAATTTTATTGCTCCGCACTTCAACTCAAACGTCGGACGCAAGTATGTAAGTGGATATAACTGTTCAAACTTGTCATCCTCAAAAATACAAACCTTCATCTATCCCCCCTTCTAATTAGGTGTCAGGTCTTGACATGTAACTCAGGACTTTAGTCCTGATATGACACCATGACA
>MNUO01000124.1:0-3521 GCA_001871015.1 Candidatus Desantisbacteria bacterium CG1_02_38_46 | reverse complement strand
CTGATATGACACCATGACATGTAACTCAGGACTTTAGTCCTGATATGACACCATGACATGTAACTCAGGACTTTAGTCCTGATATTTGTCATTTGTCAAGACCTGACACCTTATATGTATCCACTGCTATTCGAATTTCTTCATCGGTCGGAATAACCCATACATAAACAGGAGAATTGTCTGTGCTTATCTTAGATTCTCTGCCGATTGCAGTAGCATTTTTTTTCTCATCAATAACTATACCTAAATTCTGCATGCCTGAGCAGGATTTACTTCTTATCTCTACAGCATTCTCGCCTATACCACCGGTAAAAATTATCCCATCTACTTTTCCAAGCACCGCAGAATATGCACCGATATATTTTTTTATCCTGTAACAGAATATGTCAACGGCAAGTTGCGCCCTGTCGTTACCCTCTTTAGCTTTTTGCAGAATTGTGCGCATATCATTGCCAACACCGCTTAAACCTAATAACCCGCTTTTCTTGTTTAAAAGATTATCTATCTGGTCAGCCGTATACCCTTTTCTTATTAAATAAAATCCGATTGAGGGGTCAACGTCTCCACTGCGGGTTCCCATAACAGTTCCTTCGAGAGGAGTAAAACCCATGCTCGTATCAACTGAGATTCCCTCCTTTACGGCTGTGATACTCGTCCCATTTCCCAGATGGCATGTTATGACATTCACTGTGTATTTGTCCTTCTTCAGAATTTCTGCAAATCTTCTAGCAACATAACGGTGCGATGTTCCATGAAAGCCGTAGCGTCTTATCCTGTATTTTTCATATAGCTCATACGGCAGAGCGTACATATATGCAACCCTGGGCATTGTCTGATGAAAAGCGGTGTCAAAACATGCAACCTGAGGCACGCCGGGCAATACATTTATAGCAGCATTTATTCCAGCAAGATTTGGCGGATTGTGCAAAGGCGCAAGGTCAGCAAAATCCTCAATTACTTTAATCACCGCATCATCAATCGGTACAGAACCACTGTATTTCTCCCCGCCATGCACCACTCTGTGCCCCACCGCTGAAATTTCAGAAATATTATTTATCACTCCAATTTTTTTATCAGTAAGAATAGAAAGAATAAGCTCCAATCCTTCATTGTGGTTTGAAACCTGCTGTTCTAATTTATATTCTTCTTTGCCTGCTGAATACTTTAGAAAGGATTTTCCCTCTCCTATTTTTTCAAGTAATCCTTTTGCCAGCAATCCCTGTTGAGGCATTTCAAACAACCTGTATTTTATTGAAGAACTCCCGCAATTTATCACTAAAATTTTCATTCCTCGCTCCTTTCTTTCTAGGTGTCAGGTCTTGACAAATGACAAATATCAGGACTAAAGTCCTGAGTTACATGTCAAGACCTGACACCACTGCAACCGCACCCACTATGTCCTGGACACTCGCGCCCCTGGATAAATCGCTGACCGGTTTTGCAAATCCCTGTAAAAACGGACCGTATGCCTTTGCACCGGCAAGATACTGGGTGAGTTTATACGAAATATTCCCTGAGTTCAAATCCGGAAAAATAAGAACATTTGCTCTGCCAGCAACTTCACTGGGCTCTTTTAATTTTTTATCTGCCACTCTCTGAACCAGTGCCGTATCCACCTGAAATTCGCCGTCAATAAAAAATGCTGGTTCTTTTTCTTTTGCTATCTTTGTAGCTTCTATTACCTTATCAACAATCACATGAGATGCACTTCCTTTTGTGGAAAACGAAAGCATTGCTATTCTGGGTTCCATTCCGAGTAAATTTTTTGCACTCCTGCCTGAAGATACAGCAATTTCTGCAAGCTGGACTGCAGAAGGGTCTATGCTAACTGCCGCATCAGCATAAATCAGAATCTTGTCTTTTTCTCCCTGAAATTCTGGAATTACCATTATAAAAAAGCTTGAAGCCGTAGAAATACCTTTTGCATATCCGATTGCCAAAGCAAATATTTGTATGATTACAGATGTAGCAGTGGATGCTCCTGCAACCATTCCGTCTGCATCTCCCTGCGCCACCATCATTGCTCCAAAAAATAAATTTTTCCTGATAAGTTTCAGTGCAATATCTTTTGTAATTCCTTCCGCAGTCCTTTTCTGGCTGTAAACAACCGCATATTCATCCAACTTCAGGGAAGATGCAGGGTCAACTGTTTCAATGCCGTCAACATCAACACCCAAGCTCGAAGCTATCTCTTTAATTTTGGCTTCATTGCCAACCAGGACAGGAATGGCAAAACCTTCATTTTTTATCTGGAATGCTGAATCCAGAATCCTTTTATCGGTAGTTTCTGGAAGAACTATCCTTTTCAATTTACTCTTTGCTTTTTCCTTAAATTTCGCTATTATGTCCATCTACTATTTGCTCCTTTCTTTTGCTGAATCTCGCTCATCTGATTTAAAAACTATTTTCTCATCCCAGCCATAAACACCCTGCCCTCTACTACTGCTCCCGTCCAGATTATTACGGACAGACAGGACTTCAACCTGTAAGACAATTAAGTTACAGAGCACGCGCCAAGGAGCAGGGTTTTTAAATCACCTCGGTTTTTCATAATAGATTTATATAAATCTAATTTGCAGTTTTTTGTCAAAAGTGCTCGCGATTTTATGTAAAGTCTGCAAGGAATACCCACGGTAACGCGGAGATTCAAGTCTTGCAATAGCTTCTTGGGGAACATGCAACTTCTTTGCAAATTCCTTCTGTGTAAGACCCATCTTTTCCCTCAGTTTTAGCAGCTGCCAGGCTGTTTCAATGAAAGGATCGTCGTCGGGTTCTTCGCATGCTTTAACAAATTCAGGATCTTTAAGTTTCTTTTTTTCCCATTCCTCAAAACTCTGAAGTTTTATTTTTTTCATAATTTATACCCTCCTTTTTTGTATCTATTCTCAAAATCGTTTTTAAATCTAATTGCCCGTTCAATTTCTTCTTCCGGCACCTTGTTAGTCTTCTTGGTGAATCCATGTGTGAATATAAGATAGTCTTTAAGAAAAAAGTAAAACAACGACCTGTATTGATTACCAGCGTAAATTACTCTCAGTTCTTTAATTCCATCCCGCAATGTATCTATGTATGGTCTTCTAAATGGCAATTCGCCCCTTGCCAATAGAGCAATATGCTTTCTGATTTTTGCTTGGACTTTTATAGATTGTTCCTCAAGAAATTCATCCATTAAATCTTTGCCATTTTCAGTTTTGTAAAATCTGATTTTATACATCTACTTTCACTTTCTATTATATAACAATTTTGTTATTTTGTCAAGAAAAAAATGATTTTATTTCCTCATCCCAGCCATAAACACCTGGAAATTATAAAGGAAATTTCACCCTTTTCTGTTAATTGAATTTTCACCCCTCTCCCTTTACTTCTCCTTTAGATTATACACCTTTTTGCCTTTTTGTCAATTTTCTTCTTTTGATTCCTGCTTTTTTTCTTTCTTCTTTTCCTCCTTTCCCAGCCTGCTTTGAAGCCTGTAGCTTTTCCCTGTGATGTTAATAATGATAGAATGATGCACAAGCCTATCA
>MNUO01000046.1 GCA_001871015.1 Candidatus Desantisbacteria bacterium CG1_02_38_46 | reverse complement strand
TTCTATCATTATTAACATCACAGGGAAAAGCTACAGGCTTCAAAGCAGGCTGGGAAAGGAGGAAAAGAAGAAAGAAAAAAAGCAGGAATCAAAAGAAGAAAATTGACAAAAAGGCAAAAAGGTGTATAATCTAAAGGAGAAGTAAAGGGAGAGGGGTGAAAATTCAATTAACAGAAAAGGGTGAAATTTCCTTTATAATTTCCAAAAATCAAATTCGAAGACATCGAGGAAAAATTTATTAGAGAGGCATCGGAAAAAACAGAGATAACCAGAGTTCTTAATCTTATAATATTTATTGAAAGAGAAACCAGTTTAACTAAAAGGACAATATTCAAAATATTAGAAGGGTCTAAAAATCTTAATCTTTTGTTTTTAAATCCTCAAAAATATAAAGATATGGTCATAGAAATTATTAAAGAGTGTAAAAGAACATTTGAGGTTGAGGGTATTAAATATATTAATCTTGGAGAGGGTTATGATGTTGGTCTTTTAAGGGAGGAAGTGGCAAGTTATGGCAAGTATGTGTTGAAAGTACAAAAATCAATTTATGATGGAATAATTAAAGAATCAAATATAGAAGAAGAGTTTGCTAAAGCACTTGATAAAGACTCCCGCATAAAATTATTTATAAAACTGCCTGACTGGTATTCAATAGAAACACCAGCAGGTAATTACACACCTGACTGGGCGATTGTAATAGAAAAAGTTCAGAATGGTGTAGCTTCCGAAAAAATTTACTTTGTAGTTGAAACCAAAGGAACTAATAATATTTATGAATTGAAACCCGAAGAAAAAATTAAGATAAGAAGTGCCAAAAAGAGGTTTGAACTTATAAGAGATTCAAAATTTGTAGCACCTATTAAGGATTTTGATAGTTTTGAGAAGGAGTGGCAAGAGAACCTTTAAATTACCTGATTATTATAAAGTTTGAGAGTTGTCCAAAATCGGGAGCCACCCTATATCAATTTTTTACTTGACAAATAGTTAAACTTTTTGTATAATATTAATATGTTTATAGAAAGAAAGATTTTCAGGCAAATTGAGTCTTATATAAATTCAAAGGAAGCAATAATTATAACCGGCATGAGGAGAACCGGTAAGACATCGCTGATTCGCTTTATTTATGAAAAAATTCCTTCATCCAATAAAATTTTTCTGGATTTAGAAAATCCACTGAATCAAAAATATTTTGAAGAAACAAATTTTGAGAAGATAAAATCAACCCTTGAGTTTCTGGGTTTAGATTTTACAAAAAAAGCATACATTTTCTTAGATGAGATTCAACTTGTAAGAAATCTTCCACAGGTAGTGAAATATCTGATTGACCATTATAAAATAAAGGGTTTCCTCACTGGTTCTGCAAGTTTCTACTTAAAAAATTTATTTACAGAATCACTTGTCGGAAGAAAATATATATATGAGCTTTTCCCATTGGATTTTGAGGAATTTTTACTGTTCAAAGGTAGTAAGCTCAAATTGCCGGATAGAGCAAGTGCAATTACAAAACCAGTTTTTGATACAATATCTCCTCTACATGATGAATACATTCGCCTTGGTGGTTTTCCTGAGGTTGTGTTAAAAACAAGTTTTGAAGAAAAGAAAAAATCTTTAGAAGACATCTTCACTTCCTATTTCCAGTTAGGGGTCTTAAGAGTAGGAGATTTCAGGAAGAATGAAATTATTCGTGATTTAATATTACTTTTGATGGAAAGGGTGGGTTCAAAGTTAGATATAAACAGAATTTCGTCTGAGTTAGGGATTTCAAGAATTACACTTAAAGAATATATTTCTTTTTTAGAAGGAACTTATTTCATCAGACTCGTGAAACCTTTTTCCAGAAATGTAGACACGGAGATAAGAAAGATGCCCAAGATATATATGTGCGATTCTGGGCTGGCAAACCATTTCTCAAAAATAAATGAAGGAAGCCTATTTGAAAACAATGTTTTTCAAAATTTAGAAATAAGAGGGGAAGTGAATTATTATCAAAGAAAAAGCGGGGTAGAGATAGATTTTATATTAAATAAGGAAATAGGCATTGAAGTTAAAATAAATCCAACAAAAAATGACCTTAGAAAATTAGAAAAAATAAGTAAAGAGATAAGATTGAAAAAGTTTAAAGTCATTTCAAAAAATTATCCCTCTGATTTAGCGGGCAAGAAAAATATAGAATTCGGGTTCTTTATTTGAAAGGGGAAAAGCATGGGCGTAACCATTCACCTATTTTGATAATCTGAAATGTTATCAAAGGTGATTTATATAACTTTACTTATTATCAAAATAGAGAGGGGAGGATGAAATGGGAGTAGTATCAGAAACAGAGTATCAGGGCAGACCGATAATTGTTCTCAAAAACAGCGAAGAGGATAAATATCCATTTCAATTCGGCTTGAAAAAAGCCCGTCTGATTTTAGAGCATATCGAAGATATCAAGAAGTTTGTCGAGAAGAACATTGAGGATGAGGAGGCGTAAATTAGAGGATTAGCTCCCCCCTGCTTCGCTTTGCGAAGCAAAACGGGGGGGCAAGAAAATCACATAAATCATATTAATTAAAGTTATCGCTGAAAGCGATTTTCTTGAGGAGAATATTGATGGCACACAAAATCAGAAAACATCATGCAAGATTTTTTGCCAGGACAAGACCAAATAAAAAATCCAGAAAGCATCCAGCTCAGAGTATGAGAGACAGAGAAAGATTTTTGAGAATGAAAGAAAATGGATTGGTAGCATAAAAACTTGACTTTTTAAAAGTTTTGTGCTATTATATTTGTAGACTTATTAGAAATCTTCCATAAAGTAAGAAAGCTATGAAAAATCCTCGAAGCAATAGTCATTTTAAAATGAAGCGAGAGAACGAATTGAAAGTACTTAATCTTCTACGAGAAAATGAATTTCTTTCTCGTGTTGACCTCACCCACCAAACGCATCTGGATGCAAAAACCATCACGAACCTCATCAGGTCACTTATGAAGAGTGGATTTGTGAAGACAGCAGGTTTCAACCCGCCCTCTGGCGGGAGGCCTGCGCAGAAGCTTCAGTTGAATCCCGATGACCTTTATATTGGTTTAGACCTCGGCGCAACTCATATCGCAGGAGTGATTACTAATTCTAAAGGAAGCATTAATAATTCAAAAAATATAGAAATCAGTGCAGATGAAGAGAAAGACTCTATAATACAAAAGATTTTAGAAATTTTAGATTTTCTCCTAACAGACATCCAGCACAAAAGGGTTATAGGTATCGGTTTTGCATCTCCTGGTATTATCGACAGACAGAATGGAATATCAGTTTATGCTGCAAATCTGAGCAACTGGCAGAATGTTCCAATAAGACAAATTCTGCAGGGTAAATTTGGAATTCCTGTTCTTATGGAGGATTGTTCCCGCACAATGGGGTTGGCAGAAAAAGTTTTTGGCTGCTGTAAAGATGTTGATAATTTTATTCTTATGGATCTTGGTTTCGGAATTGGTTGTGCCATATTCAACAACGGCGTTCTTCATACAGGTGCTACATTTGATGCTGGCGAAATTGGGCATACTATTGTTAATTCCAGCGGCAAAATTTGTCGGTGCGGAAAAAGAGGATGTCTGGAGGCCATTGTTTCAGGTTTTGCAATTTCAAAAGAGTATGAACAAAGAGCATCGCCTGCTCGTGTTTTTGATGTAAAGGAAATATCAGGGCTTGCCGCAGGAGGGGATGTTGTGGCACAGGATATTATAAAGGAAAGCGGTAAATATATCGGGATTGCTACAGCAAATCTTATTAACTTATTAAACCCGGAGATTATTGTTTTTGCAGGTGGTCTTACTAAAATTGGAGATTTATTGCTTCAGTCAATATATAGCGCAATAAACGAGTATGCCTATCAAGATTCACTTAAAGCAGTTGAATTCAAAAATTCCGTACTGGGTGACTATGGAGGAGCACTGGGTGCAGATGCATTGGTAATGGACAAGGTATTTGAATTTTCATGTCTTGAAGGAAAAAGATGAGAGAGGAGGCCAAGATGGCAGTAAAATGGGGAGTGATTGGTTGCGGAGGAATTGCTGCAAGGAGGACAATTCCAGAGGGAATAACAAAGGGCAGTAATAGTAAATTAGTGGCTGTCATGGATACCGCTCCCGACAAAGCTAAAGAAATCAGCGAGAAATATGGAGTAAAGGGCTATTTAAATGAGGAAGAACTTTTAAAAGACCCGGAGGTTGAGGCAGTCTATATCGCTACACCTACTTGTCTTCATGCTTCCCAGACAATTTTAGCTGCAAAACATAAAAAACACGTTCTTTGTGAAAAGTCAATGGGTATGACCGTAGAAGAATGCGAAAAAATGATTCAAGCCTGTAAAAAAGAAAATGTCAATCTTGGTGTTGGATTTATGATGCGATTTCATTCTCTTCATCAAAAAATTAAAGAGATGGTCAAGCAAGGAATTCTTGGTAAAATTGTTTTTGCTCGTGCTCAACTTTCCTGCTGGTATCCCTTAATTCCAAATGCCTGGAGACAAATTCCAAAATTAGGAGGGGGAGGTTCACTTATTGATATGGGTTCTCATTGCATTGATTTGTTAGAATTTATTATGGAGGCAAAAGTTAAAAGTGTTTCCTGTTTTGTTGGGACGCTAGTGCAAAATTATGCTGCAGAAGATTCTTCTACGGTAATGTTGAAATTTGAAAATAGTGCGCAGGGTCTCGTTGATAATTATTTTAATATCCCCGACGCTTCTTCCAAAAATATTCTGGAAATTTACGGAAGTAAAGGAAGTGTGATTGCCAGGGGAAGCATAGGGCAGATGCCCACAGGGGAGGCTATTGCTTACTTAGAGAAAGAAGAAAAAGGATATGATGCAGCACAGCAAAGAACTACATCAAGTGCCGAAGAAATAAAGTTTACACCTGTAAATATGTACCAGGCAGAAATAGAAAGTTTTTCTCGTTGCATTGAAGAAAATATTTCTCCTTCTGTTTGCGGAGAAGATGGTTTATGGAGTCAAAAAGTAGTTTTAGGTTGTTATAAGTCAGCAGAAGAAAAAAGAGTAATTGAAATTTAATTATTTTAAAATATAACCCCCCCCAGATTGTCAGATTTAAAAAATCTGACAATCTAAACGGGGGGGTCTACGAGGAGGGCAAAATGGCAGGAGAAAAATTAGCAATTGAAGGTGGAGAAAAGGTAATTAAAGATCCGCTTCCCGGTTGGCCGTGGTTTGATGAAGGCACAGTCCATGCTGTAATGGAAGTTTTGAAAAGCGGGAAAGTTAATTACTGGACAGGTAAAAAGGGTATGGAGTTTGAGGAAAAATTTGCGAAATGGTGCGGGGCAAAATATGGTATTTCAACTTCTAACGGAACAAGTGCCCTGCATACAGCTTTAGGTGCTTTAAATGTAGGTCCCGGGGATGAAGTAATTACAGTTCCTTATACTTTTATTGCTTCATCTTTTTGCATTTTACAGGCTGGCGCAATTCCTGTATTTGTCGATGTTCGAAAAGAAGACCATTGTATTGACCCGGATGAGATTGAAAGTAAAATTACCAAGCGAACAAAAGCAATTATTCCCGTGCATCTCTACGGTCAAGTTTGTGAAATGGATAAAATTATGGCTACAGCCAAAAAGTATGGACTTTATGTAATTGAGGATGCAGCTGAGGCCCACGGTGCTGAATATAAAGGTAAAAAACTGGGAAGTATTGGCGATGCGGGTTGTTTTAGTTTTTGTCAGAATAAAACCTTTACCACTGGCGGAGAAGGAGGGATGGTTATTACCAATAACGAAGATGCTGCGTGGGAAGCTCGTTCTTTCCGTGACCACGGATACGATGTAAAGAAAAGAATGTCATTATTAGAAATGGAACAGGCTCTTCCTTATATTCATCGCCGTGTAGGTTTTAATTACCGTATGACAGAGATGCAATCAGTAATTGGATTAAAAGAACTGGAAAAAATTGATACCTGGAACTTACCACAGAGAAGGAGGAATGCCCGGATTATAACTGATGCGTTGAAAGATTGTCCGCAGATTTCATATTTGCCGGTGAATACAGAAGAGAAGAAAAATGGTTTTTATGTTTATCCTGTTGTTATCAATCTGGATAAACTTACTTGCGATAAGACTACTTTTTTGAATGCTGTAATTGCTGAGGGTGTTTATGCCTGGAAAGAATTCTGGCCACAGTCTTATAAAGAAAAAGCATTTACTGAGCATAATGGATTCGGGAAATTTAAATTTCCTTTTGAATCAAAAGAATATACTGACCCTGAAGCAGTAAAATACGACAAAGTCTTCTGTCCTAACTGTGCATGGTTAGAGGAAAGGACTTTTGTTGTGCATATATGGCCTACAATTAAGGATGAGCATGCTCATCTTATTGGCAGAGCAATCAAAAAAGTTGCCCAAGTTTATGCAAAGTGAAGTAGGTGTCAGGTCTTGACATGTAACTCAGGACTTTAGTCCTGATATTTGTCATTTGTCAAGACCTGACACCCAAGGAGGAAGAATGTCTGTTTATGCCGGAGCATCACGGGTTGATATTAGCCCACCAAAGGGAACAAGCATGATGGGATATTTTCATGAAAGAAGGTCTGAAGGAGTTCACGACCCGATTTTTTCAAACGCTTTGGTTCTTTCTGACGGAAATAAAAAAATAGCAATTGTTTCTGTGGACCTCTGTGCTTTGCAACTACCAATGACGCAAAAAATTCGCAAAATTGCTGAAAGAAAAACAGGGATTCCAAAGAATAACATCCTAATCCATTGCACCCACATACATACAGGTCCTACTTCAGTTACCCGTCTGTTCGACCGTATTCCTTATGAAAAGGAATGGACAGAACAAACATTCGTAAAAAAGGTTGCTGAATCAATTGTCCTTGCCAATTCCAGATTAAAAGAAGTACGAATCGGATTTGGAAACGGCAGAGAAAACACCATTGCTTTTAATAGAAGATACTGGTTAAAAGAAGGAATAGTCAGGACTAATCCTGGCTTTCTGAATCCAAACATTATCAGACCTGCAGGGCCAATAGACCCGCAGGTAGGAGTTATTAAAATTGAAGATTTGAATGGTGAGCTCAAGGCATTGATTGTCCATTACACCTGCCATTCAGATACTGTTGGTGGAAATCTCATTTCTGCGGGATATCTTGGTTATACAAGAAAAGTTATCCGGGATATTGTTGGCGAAGGAGTAGAAATAATATGTTTGAACGGTGCCTGTGGAGATATAAACCATATCAATGTTAAAAAATTCCCTCCGGCTTACCGAAAACGCTATTTTGGCCAGGCGAAATATATGGGAACTTTACTCGGAGCAGAGGCGTTAAAGGTTATTGAGAAAATTAAAATGATGGATGAAGATTGTAAAATAGGTGCAATGCTTAAACCTTTAAGGATAAAACATCGAAAGATTTCTAATAAAGATGTAGGGTGGGCAAAGCGGGTTTTAAAAGCAAATCCGGAAGAACTTGAGAAAATCTGTGATGAAAAAACTCCTATAATGGGAATGAGAGACGACCCCTTAATCACAAAGACATATGCAAAATCAATTTTGAGATTATCTTCACTAAAAAATAAATGGGAAGATACAGAGATTCAGGTAATCAGGATAGGGAAGGGAGTAATTGTTGGGGTTCCGTGTGAATTTTTTGTTGAACTTGGCCTTGAAATCAAAAAGAAATCTCCATTTAAGCCTTGGACATTCATTGCAGAACTTGCCAATGACTGGGTTGGATATGTCCCGACAAAAAAAGCATTTTCTGAAGGTGGATATGAAACAATGTTAGGAAGTTCGAGTTGGGCAGAACAGAGTGCTGGGGATAAAATGGTAAAATTATCTCTGGGAGTTTTAAAGGAATTGGGAGGAGATAATGGATAAACTTGGAGCAGGAGTAATAGGATTAAGAATGGGGGGCGAACATCTATATGCATATGCAAATCATCCCGAGGTTGAGGTGAAAGGTATTTGTGATACAGATGAGGAGAAGCTTAAAGAATTAGCCGAGAAGTACAATGTCAAATTTATAACTCAGGATTATAAAGAACTTCTGGATAAAAAAGATATTGATATAGTTTCAGTGGCAACACCCGATTACTTGCATGCTGAGCAATCAATTGCTGCTTTAAAATCTGGAAAACATGTTCTATGTGAAAAGCCAATGGTTCCCACACTTGAAGATTGTCAGACTATTATTGAGGCTGCAGAGAAATCAGAATGTAAGTTTATGGTAGGGCAGATTTGTAGATTTGCACCTGGTTTTCAAATGACCAAAAAATTAATAGATGAAGGCAGGATTGGAGAGCTATTTTATGTTGAATCTGAATATGCACATGACTATAGGAAGGTTGGTGGAGTTGGGGGGTGGAGAAAGGACCCGGTGAAAATAAGAGAGCCTTTTTTGGGTGGAGGATGCCATGCTGTGGACCTTGTGCGCTGGATAGCTGGAGATGTTGAAGAAACTTTTGCTTATGCAAATCACCGGGTTCTGACTGATTGGCCTGTTGACGATTGTACAATTGCTGCATTTAAATTTAAGAGTGGTGTTATAGGTAAAGTTTTTGTATCTATTGGGTGTAAACGGCCTTATACCATGCGCTCAGTATTTTATGGAAGTAAGGGTACTATAATAAGCGATAATACCACTCCCCATATCAAGATTTATGATACAGGAATGGAGAAACTTGAATTTGTTGATATTCCCGTGGATATTGCTTCTCATAATATACGTGCAGAAGTAAATGAGTTTATAGATTGTATTCGTGGCAGGAATCCTTTGCTAATGGATGCAAGAGAAGGAGCAAGAACAGTTGCTACCTGTTTAGCAGCAGTAGAATCTTCAAAATCAGGAATTATGTGTCAGGTCTTGACATATGACAAATAGCAAATACCAGGTAAATTGCCTTACTCTTTATCTGCTGGCGCCTATGGAAGTGGTTATGTTTTGAGGAGAATAAAATGAAAGCAGGTTTTTGTGAAAGAGATATTACTCCAGCAATTGGAATGGAAAAACCGGGTGGATATAGTAAAGTTTATATTAGCGAAATTCACGATTCTTTAAAAGTGAGAGCAAGTGTGTTTGATGACGGAAAAGAAAAAGTTGCTTTAGTTGGAATTGACACTCTTGCCATCCAGTCATTTCAAGCAGTGGAAGAAATAAGAAAAGAAGTAGAAAAAAGATGTGGAATTAAAGGGGATTGTATTTTGATTGCTGCTTCCCATGACCATTCGGCTGGGCCGTTTTTTGGGCCCCTGCCTGAAAAATTTAAAGATGCTCCTGCTCTGATAAAATCTCTTGCTTTAAATCATTCAGTTATTACCGATTCATTTTATTATCAATCAGTAATAAACCAGACTGTTTCTGCAATCTGTGAAGCCGAGCAGAATAAAAAGGAAGTTTTACTTTCTGTTGGAAGTGGTTATGAGGATAAGGCTTGTTATAATCGTCGTTTTAAAATGAAAAACGCAAGGACATACACCCATCCAGGAAAAGGTAATCCAGAAATCATTGGACCCTCCGGTCCGATTGACCCGGAAGTTGGAGTTCTTGCTGCCTGGGAAAAAAACGGAAAACTTCTTGGGTGTGTTGTTAATTACGCCTGTCATGCTACTACTGCTCCTTTTAAAGGGGTTTCTGCAGATTGGATTTATTTCCTGGAAAATACAATTCAGGGAGTTTACGGCAGGGATGCAAATGTCGTTTTTCTTAATGGTGCCTGCGGTGACATTACTCAGGTAAACAATTTATCTCTGGAAGGTTCGGATTTCGGAGAAAGGGTTTCCCGCATCGTAGGTCAGAGAGTTGGAGCAGAAGCATTAAAGGTCCTTGCAACAGCATTTCCGGGAGAATTGAAACCAATAAAGGCGGCAAGCAGAGTGCTCCGTTTTAAAAGAAGAAAACCAGGTAAAGAACATCTTAAAAAAAGCTTTAATATTGTTAAAAGTTCTCCTAAAAATTCAACAGCCTGGACATTTGCTAAAGAAGTCATTGTTCTCAACTATTTGGTGAAAAAAGAACCTTGTATAGATGCAGAAGTTCAGGCAATCCAGATTGGACCAGCAATTTTCTTATCAAATCCCGCAGAGTATTTCTGCCAGCTGGGGCTGGATATAAAAAAGAAAAGTCCTTTTCCTTTTACTTACATTGTGGAATTAGCTAATGGATGTGTGGGCTATGTTCCCACAGAAGAAGCATTCAACTCGCAGGGCGGAGGATATGAAACAGTTTTAACAAGTTATTCCAATTTGGAGATTTCTGCAGGAGAAAAAATTGTTGAAACATGTGTAGAGCTTGCAAATAAACTCAAGCCTGGAAAGATTCCAGAATGTCCGAAAGTCAAGCCTTCCACAGAACCCTGGGGTTATGGTATATTGGGCCCGGAATTGGAATAAAATTTTTTGTAGTGGTCGAGTTTACTCGACAAGGAGATGAAATGCAAAAAGACATTGTTATATTTCCTGAGCCGCAGGAATTAAAAATTAGGAAAGGTGAAGTAGCAATTGCATTAGATATGCCGGTAGTTATCAGCAAAAGTGCATCTGAATTAGAGAAGGAATCTGCCGAGTTGCTTATTAAATATATTGAAGATGTAAGCAAGAAAAAACTTTTGCTGATTAAAACAGATAAAATTGAAAATAAGAAAAGAATGATTCTTCTCAGAAGTTTAAACAATAAGAAATCAAGTCATAAAAAGGGATTTTCTGATGAGGATGGATATTTTTTAAAAATCGGGGATGAGCAGGTTATTATTGAAGGTAAGAATCCTGCAGGCGTTTTATATGCAGTGCAGACCTTGATTCAGCTAATCAATTTTAAAAATGGTATATTGACTGTGCCTGAAGTAGAAATTAAGGATTTCCCAGATTATAAATACCGTGGTTTGTTCATAGAAAATAAATGGGGACCTGACTTGATGACCCTTCAGGACTGGAAAAACCTCATTGATTATATGGCAAATATAAAACTCAATGCTCTGGGTATAGGAGTGTACGGATGCTGGTGCGTCCAGTATGAAAATAAAATTACCGAGTTTCTCTTATTGCCGTTTAAGAAATATCCTGATTTAAAAACCCCCTGGCGAATTCATTATTATTCTCCTTTGCGAAAAAGAGAAGTGATTTCAGATTATTTACCGGAGATGTTCACGAGGGATTTTTTTGATGAAGTAATTGCATATGGCAGAAAAAGAAACGTTATTGTTTTTCCATATTTCAACAGTGCTGGTCATAATACTCTTATACCGCGTCTTTATCCGGATGTTTCAGCAAAAGAAAGTACTGGGGTCCCTACAAATTACGGTTTTTACCTGACCAATCCAAAAACTTACGAATTACTTTTTAATATCTATGACGAGATAATCGATAGATATCTTAAACCTCAGGGTATTGATTTCTTCCACCTGCAGTTAGACGAAGTTTATGAAGTTAATGGAGTAGACTTCAAAGACCTCTACCGTAAAGTTGACCCCTGGTGTAAATGCAGTCAGTGTTCTGCAAAAACCAAGGAAGAACTTTTTATTGATTTCTTCATACAACTTGCCCGGCACCTTAAAGAGAAGGGTATGAAAAAAATTATCCTCTATGCTGATTACATCTCAAAAATTGGCTTAATTAATGAGTCTTTTTCCTCGCGACTGAAAAAAGAAAATCTTTTTAAGGAGGTTGTAATTGACTGCTGGTGGTATGCACCTGAAATTTCTTCAAAATTTCCCCATTTTCCTTCAGGTGTAAATAATAAATTAGGGCTTAATTTATGGGTGAAACCGATAACCTGTTATTGGAACTGGAGCTGGTACGGCAGTTACTTGAATAATATTTTCAATATGCTCGATAAGGGTTACAAGGAAGGTGCTGAGGGAGCTCAAAGCTACACTGTTTACGACTACGGATATCATCAGAATTACTATTGTCTTGCTGAATATTCCTGGAATCAAAGAAAAAAAGAAACGCTTGAGCAATTTCGAGAGAAATATGCTCGTTTTATCTTCGGTGCACAATGGCAAAAAGGAAAAGCTGCTCTCGATGAACTTGAAAAAGCCGTTACAACAGATGAATATGCTTGTGATCATTATGCACGTAAATTACCATATTATTTCTATACTTACGTTGCCGGCGGTCATCCCTACCCGCGTCATTATCCTCAGGAAGTTATCGAGTCGTTATCTAAAGAAGGGAAAAAATACTGTGAGGATATAGGGCAGATGATTGAAAATATAACCAGTGCCGAAAAAGGATTTCTTTCTTTTAAGGAAAAGAAAACTAATTTCCCCCGCCTTATTGATTGCTGGCTGGCGGAGTGCAAGCGTATAAAAAATATCAACCGTGAACTGCTGATTATTCTTGAAGTAGAAAATCTGCGCAAGGTTTCATCCAAATCCAGGCAGATAATTTACAAATTAAAAGAAGCACTTAATATGCATAATGATATGATGGCTGAAATAGAAAGAGTCAAATCTCAATATATAGTTCCCGGCACATTGAGAAATTTAATGCCCATGCGCGATTATCTGACCTGCCTCCTCCTGAGGAAAAATAAAAAAATCGCAGAAAACCTACCTGGGGGACTTGACAAAGAGGCAGAAGTGTGATATAATTTAGATATTACGACTTTTTCATAGTCAATGTTAAAAAAGTCAAGACTTTTTTAGATTTCGGTATAAAATAGTCATATGATAAAAAGATTAATGTATATTAACTTATGGAAGGAATTATCAGCAGAAAAACAAATGATATTTCTTTCTGGTCCCAGACAGGTTGGGAAAACTACCCTTGCAAAAGAAATAGCAGGAGAATTTAGGAACAACGTTTATTTTAATTGGGATATCCTTGAGCATAAAAAATTATTGATTAAAAATCCTGCATTTTTTGAAAATATAAACAGGCAAGATGAAACAACGCCAATTGTAATTTTTGATGAAATACATAAATACAAACATTGGAAAAATTATTTGAAAGGGATTTACGACCAGTTTGCATCAGATTATAAATTCCTTGTTTCTGGAAGCGGCAGATTGGATTTGTATCAAAAGGGCGGGGATTCCCTTGCGGGCAGATATTTTCAATTTCGTTTATTTCCATTTACTATTGCGGAATTAAATGACAGCAGAAGAAGTTTTAATGAATTTATGAAAACCCCTATTGCTAATTTTGATATCAATAATAAAAACTCCACGCAGAAAATCTGGCAGACGCTTTTTAAAATAGGTGGTTTCCCGGAACCTTTTGTAAAAGGAAAAGACACTTTTTTTATTAAATGGGCAAAAAATTATGCCTCGCAAATTATTCGAGAAGATATAAGAAGTATACATGGTATCAAGAATATTGATAATATTGAACTCCTATTTACTCTCCTGTCTTCAAAAATCGGGAGTCCTTTTTCAATAAATAATATCGCCCAAGAATTGCAGGTTTCTTTTAAGAGTGTAAGGGAATGGTTAAAACTGTTTGAGGTCTTTTACCTCGCATTCAGAATAGGACCCTGGACAAAAAAAATATCAAGAGCGATTTTAAAAGAAAAAAAAATATATCTTTTTAATTATCCTGAAATTGAAAACGAAAGTTATAAATTTGAAAATATGGTAGCCCTTGAGTTTCTAAGGGCTATTTATAACTGGAATGAATATGGGTATGGAAAATTTACATTACATTATATCCGGAACAAAGAGAAAGAAGAGGTTGATTTTTTAATTGCCGATAACAATGTTCCAATTTTATTAATTGAGACAAAACTTTCAGACGATGAGCCTGCAAAAAGTTTAATGAAATTTCAAAAAATTCTGAATATCCCGGCTGTCCAACTTGTAAATAAAGAGGGGGTTTTTAAGTATATAAAAAATGATAACAATAAATTACTGATTGTAACTGCACATAGATGGCTGTCCTCTTTGCCTTAGCAGCATCAACCTTAGTGCCCATTTTCATAAGTAAGGTTTCGTATTTTTTCTTGACTTTTTCCTAAAATTGTGATATAATATCTCCTGTAAGAAGAAAGGGGGATATTATGCCGAGAGAAAGTCCATTTGAAATTAGTCTGACTGACGAAGAGCGAGATCACCTAACCTCCTTGGCCAGAAAATATACGGCACCTTATAAAGATGTAATTAGAGCACAAGTAATCCTGCTGGCTGCAGAGGGCATGGAGAACAAGGAAATTGGTCAAAGACTTAATCTTCCAAGAAAAACTGTCAGTAAGTGGCGCAAGCGCTTTTTCTATAAGCGAGACCAGGGGCTTGTGGATGAATCCAGAACCGGCCGCCCGTTCATTTTTTTTTCCTGAAGAAATAGCACAGATAAAAGCACTTGCCTGCCAACTCCCTGCAGAACGCGGTATTCCATTAAGCCGGTTCAGTATTACCGAGATTGTCCGAGAGGTAATTTCTGCTGCCATTGTTCCCTCAGTAAGCGATTCCAGCGTTTGGCGATGGCTGCATGAAGATGCCATCCGCCCCTGGTTCCACCGCTCCTGGATTTACCCCAGAGATACCCAGTTTATTGAAAAATCTGGGAAAGTACTCGATCTTTATGCCAGGCAATGGGAAGGTAATCCTCTGGGACCAGATGATTATAGCATCTGTGCTGATGAAAAGACCAGTATCCAAGCCAGAATTCGTAAACATTCTACTACTCCTCCATCTTCGGGAAAACCGATGAAAGTAGAACATGAGTATACTCGTGGTGGAGCATGGACTTACCTTGCTGCCTGGGATGTTCACAGGGCAAAAATCTTTGGTCGTTGCGAAGCTAAAAGTGGAATTGAACCATTTGACCGACTGGTGGACCAGGTGATGTCGCAAGCACCCTATAACACAGCCAAGAGGGTCTTCTGGATTGTAGACAATGGTTCTTCTCATCGAGGACAGCCCTTTGTTGAACGTCTCCAAAAGAAATGGCCAAATGCCATTGCTGTCCATTTACCCGTCCATGCCAGCTGGCTTAACCAAATTGAAATCTACTTTGCTATTGTTCAGAGAAAAGTTCTAACTCCCAATGATTTTCCATCGGGTCTTGGGATGGTTGAAAAACGTCTATTGGATTTTCAATTTCGATACCAAGAGATAGCCCATCCTTTCAAATGGAAATTTAATCGTCAAGACCTCAAAGAAAGAATCAAACTTATTAGTGACCATGTCATCGAACAATATCAACCTACAATTTCCCAAGATTCAAACACCGAAGAATTTCCGTTTCGGAGTGAAATACAAGAAACTTCATATGCTTATGCATAATACGTAACAGAATTTATGAAATAGACCACTTAGTTAACCCCACAGGATTCAAGCAACCAAAATGCGACACCAAAATGCGAAAAAAAATCGGTGATTTTTCTTGATAGCTAAGGAAATTATACCAAAAGTTATCCACAACCTTCAGGACTAAAGTCCTGAGTTACATCTGTATGTTGTAGCTCAAACCTTCAGGTTTGATTAGTTCAGGACTAAAGTCCTGAGTTACGTAACTCAGACCTTCAGGTCTGATTTTTCTTGATAAATTAAGATTTTGTAGTATAATAATTTATGGTAGGATAGAATACTTCAACAGGAGGGCCTTGAAGTTAAGAAACCTTAAGTGGCTGAGGGATAAACAGTACAGCAATGATGCCGTGTCAAAAATAGGTGTCAGGAGATTGAATTGCGGTTGTTAAATACAGGGCCTGGGAATGTTTATTTTAATATGGCTCTTGATGAGGCAATTTTTTTATGCCATAGAAAAAGCCTGGTTCCTTCTACAATCAGGTTCTATGGCTGGGACAAGCCAGCGATTACATTTGGATATTTTCAACATTTCAATAAAAACCGAAGTATTTTTGGAGAACTGGATTTACCATCTGTTCGGAGGATGACTGGAGGAGGAACAGTTCTTCATTGCCATGAAATAACTTTCAGCATTATCTGTTTGTATAATGAAGTATCACAGGGAGGAGTTCGCCAGTCCTATCGCAAAATTTCCAGTGCGGTTGCTGCGGGATTAAAAGAGTTAGGATTAGAAGTATGCATTAGTGAAACAGGATTTCCTGGGGCACAATTTTGTTTCTCTACTATTCAACCCGGCGATGTGGTAATAAAGAACAGAAAACTTGCTGGTGGCGCACAGAAACGCAGTTCTGGAGTCCTTCTTCACCAGGGCTCAATTCTGCTTGAACAAAATTGGGATTTTGCAAGATTTTCAGGTGCAGGCATCTCGTTAAGTGAAGCTGCTGGCAAGAAAATAATGTTTGATGAAGTTGAAGAATATATCCTGCGTGGATTCAGAGAAGAATTTGATATTATCTTGGAAGAAGGCCAGCTGGTAGAGCAGGAGATAACTTTAGCAAACAAATTAATAGAAAAATATAAGTCGCCAGAATGGAATAAACGATATTAATAAAGGAAAAAATATGTCTGTAATTGTTGTTGTCGGAGCGCAATGGGGTGATGAAGGAAAAGGAAAAATCATTGATATACTATCCGAAAAAGCAGATTTGATTGTGCGCTATCAAGGGGGCAACAATGCTGGGCATACCGTTGTGGTTAATAATACACAATTTATTTTTCACCTTGTTCCTTCAGGAATTCTTCATAACAAGAAATGTGTGCTGGGCGCTGGAGTTGTGATAGATCCAAAGGGACTTATAGAGGAAATCCTGGAATTGCGTAAGCGTGGAGTTATAATTGACAGAAAAAATTTTTTCATCAGCAGGGAAGCCCATATTGTAATGCCTTACCATAAACTTTCAGAGCAGTTAACCGAGGAGCGTGAGCATTCCAGAATAGGGACTACACGCAAGGGAATAGGTCCTACTTATGTTGACAAAATGGCAAGAGTTGGAATCAGGACATGCGATTTGATAAACCCACGGATTTTTAAGGAAAAACTTAATGAGCATTTAAAAGATATAAATCTTATATTTAGAAAAATATACAACAGGTGTGGTTTTAATTCCAGGTCTATCGTGGACAAATATTCAGAATATGCAGATATTTTGAAAGAATACGTGGTTGATACTTCCTCTCTTGTTAATAAGGCGATAGATAATGGCAGGGATGTACTATTTGAAGGAGCGCAAGGTACGCTTTTAGATGTTGATTTTGGAACCTATCCATTTGTGACTTCTTCCCACCCAATTGCTGGAGGAGCCTGTATTGGAGTCGGCGTTGGTCCTACAAAAATTAATAAAGTGCTCGGTGTTGTCAAATCTTACTCAACAAGAGTGGGGGATGGTCCATTTCCAACTGAATTTACAAAGAAATCCAGGCAGGATGCCTTTCGCATTAAGGGTAGGGAGTACGGCGCAACCACAGGAAGACCCAGACGATGCGGATGGTTTGATGCAGTTGCAGTTCGTTATGCTGTGAGAATAAATGGGCTCAATTCATTGGCAATTACAAAATTAGATGTCCTTGATGATTTGCCTGAGATAAATATTTGCGTTGGGTATAAATATAAAGGTAAAATTATGAACGATTTTCCAATACAAACTGAAGTTATAAATTTGGCAAAACCAATCTATGAAGTCATGCGAGGGTGGCAACAGGATATATCAGGAATAAAAGATTTTAAATATTTCCCACCAAATGCGAGAAAATATCTGAATAGAATTTCCCATCTATCAGGTGTGCCGATTTCCATTATTTCCATTGGCGCCCGCCGTGAGCAAACCATTTTTTTGAAAAAAGTTTTATAAATGATGCTGGCGTAGCTCAGTGGCCAGAGCAGGGGTTTTGTAAACCTCAGGTCACCCGTTCAAATCGGGTCGCCAGCTCCAGACTTCGCTCTTAAACAATTTAAAATGGGTTTCTGGTGTAAAAATGCACCAAAACTTGACAAATAGAAAAGAATATGTTAGAATATATATGAAACAAATTGAAGGAGGTAGTTATTATGCCAAAAACAATTACTTTAAGACTTAGGGAAGAAGTTTATGAAGAATTTGCAATCGGGGCTAAATTAGACAATCGCCCAATATCTAATTTTATCGAGACAATGGCTTTAAGACAAATTGAAGAATCTACTTTTATCGACCCAGCTGAAATGGCCGAGATAAAAGCCAATAAAAGTCTAATGAGGAAACTGGAAAGAGGACACAGACAAGCAAAAGTCCTAAAAGGCAAATTTGTATGAACGAATATAAAATATTCGAAACTAAAGGGTTTCTGGAGGACCTGGAACAAGATTTTAGAGGGCGGCAGGAAAAAATAAGGGCTAAGCTTAAGGACTATGTTTACCCTCAATTAAAGCAGCAACCTTATTTCGGCCCACATATAGTAAAACTTACAAATTACAAATACGATATGTGGAGATATCGAATAGGCGACTGGCGGTTTTTTTATGAAATTGACAAACACAAGAAAATAGTACTTATGATAGCCGCAGATGATCGAGCCAGTGCTTATAGAGGCAAAAAGTGAAGAAAAAAGAAATTTGACATTTCCTTAAAATTGTGATAAGATATATTTTTCATTGGGGAGGTGCCCGAGCGGTTAAAGGGAACGGGCTGTAAACCCGTTAGCCGTAGTGCTTTCGAAGGTTCGAATCCTTCTCTCCCCATTTTTAGAACCAAGTAGTAGCGGGAGTAGCTCAGTCGGTAGAGCATCAGCCTTCCAAGCCGAGGGTCGCGGGTTCGAATCCCGTCTCCCGCTCCATTTTACTAAATTTTGCCCATGTAGCTCAGACGGTAAGAGCACGTCCTTGGTAAGGACGAGGTCACCGGTTCAATTCCGGTCGTGGGCTTTCCAGTCTTTTACCTAAAAATCAAAAAAAATGCAAGGGGGTATTGACAAATTAAAATTTTATGATATAATATTAAGTTTTGGGCATCTTTTCCTACCTATATAATATAAAGGATATAATAATGAGAGAAATAATCACGCTTGCTTGCGATGAATGCAAGAGGCAGAATTATACAACTACCAGGAACAAGAAAAAGAAAACTAAAAAATTGGAAATGAAGAAATATTGTCGATTTTGCAGAAAGCATACTCTCCATAAAGAAAAGTAAGAACCTCAAAGGGTAGGTCAAAATGAGGGGACTGTAAGCTAATGGTAAACTGACGGTCTCCAAAACCGTTTTTGGGTGTTCGAATCACCCCAGTCCCGGATTAAAAATTGAAAATAGTGAGCGAAGTCAAACTATGAAGCAGAATATAATCAACCGTTTCAGACAGTTTCTTGGCGAAGTGAATATTGAAGCAAGAAAGGTTGTCTGGCCTAATCGAAAAGAACTCATTGCTTCTACAACAGTAGTAATCGTTACGGCACTGCTCGTTGCTATTTTTATAGGCTTGCTGGATTTTGTTTTTTCAAAATTAATCAGTTTAATTATCAGATAAGAACCTCTTCGAGAACCTTGTTTCTCGGGGGCGGAGTCGATAGAATGTCAAAATAAAATGGCTAAAGGATGGTTCGTTATCCATACTTATTCGGGATATGAGGAAAAAGTCAAAGGGGCTTTAGAGAATAAATGTAAATCAAGGAATCTGAAAGATAAAATTATACAGATAGTTATTCCGACAGAAGAAGTTATGGACATAAAGGGTAAGAAGAAAACAATCTCCGAAAGAAAAGTGTATCCGGGTTATCTCCTCATAGAGATGGAAATGGATACAAAAACCTGGCATGTGGTGAAAAGTACTCCAGGCATCACAGGTTTTGTTGGACCGGGCAAACGGCCAATGTCACTGATGCCCGCAGAGGTTGAAAATATTTTGAAGAGAAAAGAAAGAATTGCTGTTCAACCAGTAATGAGGTTTAAGTTTGAGAAGGATGAGACAGTTAGAATTACAGAAGGACCTTTTGCCAATTTCACCGGAGTAGTTGAGGATGTGAGTCCATCACGCGGGAAAGTTAAAGTTCTGGTAACAATATTTGGAAGGGCAACTCCCGTAGAGTTAGAATTTTCACAAGTTCAAAAGTTATGATTTTAAAAAGGGAAAAAGAATGGCGAAGAAGTTAGTTAAGACGATAAAATTACAGATTCCTGCAGGAAAGGCCAACCCTGCACCTCCAATTGGGCCGGCGCTGGGACAATGCGGGGTGAACATTATAGAATTCTGTAAGGCTTTTAATGAAAAGACTGTGGACCAGGAAGGAATGATTCTGCCTGTAGTAATAAGCATCTATCAGGATAAAACATTTACTTTTATTACTAAAAAATCACCCGCAGCAGAACTTTTAAAGAAAGCAACTGGTATAGAAAAAGGGTCAGGAGAGCCAAACAAAACAAAGGTGGCAAAAATTTCAAAGGAAAAAATTATAGAGATTGCAAATCTTAAAATGGTAGATCTTAATACAGACAATCTGGAAAAAGCCATAGCGGTGATAGAGGGGACTGCTTTAAGTATGGGTATTGAAATAGAAGACTAATGGAAAGGTTAAACGATGAAAAGAGGTAAGAGATACAGGAAAATCAAAGAGATGGTTGATTCAAAAAAATTATATCCTTTTGATGAAGCCCTGGGGTTAACTAAAGATATGCCCCATGTGAAGTTTGATGAAACTGTAGATTTGAGCTTAAGATTGGTAACTGGGAAACAAAAAGAAGTGTTGAGGACAACAATTTCATTCCCTCATCAATTTGGAAGCCTTAAGAAAATTCTCGTATTTGCAAAAGGTGAAAAGGTAAAGGAAGCTCAAGAATCAGGAGCGGATTTTGTTGGAGCTGAGGATCTGGCAGAAAAAATAACAGGTGGATGGGTTGATTTTGATGTAGTTCTCGCCACACCAGAAACGATGCCGATAGTTACAAAGTTAGGTCGTATTTTGGGTCCTAAAGGACTGATGCCTAATCCCAAGAATGAAACTGTAACTTCTGATTTACCACGTATAATAAAGGAAATAAAAGGTGGACGCAGGGAAATTAAAATGGATGAAGCAGGAATTATCCAGGTAAGCATTGGTAAACGTTCCCACTCTCCTGAACAATTGAAGGAAAACTCTAAAGTAGTATTTGATGCGATTATGAAATTAAAACCTCTGGCCGAATTTAAGAGTATAATACTTACTTCCACGATGGGTCCCAGAATAAAAATTGAACCCAGGAGTATGAGGAATGAAGAGTAAAAATGAATCTATTCTTTCTGAAACCCAGAAATTTGCCGATGCCAGGTATTTGATATTTGCTGACTATAGAGGACTAAATGTCAGCGAGATTAGTCTTTTGAGGAGAGAATTGAAACACAGGGCAGTTGAGTTCAGGGTAATAAAAAACACCCTTTCCTCAATTCTTTTTAAAAAATTTGGTATTGAAGGAATTGATGCATACCTTACCGGTCCAACAGCTATTGCATTTTGTATGCAAGATGAGATTGCTCCTTCAAGGCTTCTGGCTAATTTTGCAAAAGAGCACGAGGGATTAAAAATCAAGGGTGGTCTATTGAACAAAAAACTTCTGGATGCAAGTGCAATAGAGTCAATTGCTAAATTACCCGGCCGGGAAGCTCTGTTGTCGAAATTACTTACAGTTATGCAGTTTCCTATTTTAAAGTTGGTTTGTTTGTTTGAGGAACCGATTAGAGAGTTGTTAAGTGTACTGCTACAAAGAAGGAAAAAAGGGGACAGGTAAAAAAGTAGCCTGTCCCCTTTATGAGGGGGGTAAATGGCTAATTTATCAAAGGAAGAAATAATAGAAGGGATAGCAAACTTGAGTGTTCTGGAACTAGCTGAGATAGTAAAGGCACTGGAAGAAAAGTTTGGTGTGAAGGCTGCCCCGGTTGCTGCTTCTGTTGCGGCTTCGACAGAGATGCCACAGGGTGTTTCTGGTGAAACTCCCGCGGCCGAGCAGACTGAATTTAAAGTTATTCTTGCAGGTGTTGGCGATAAGAAAATTCAAGTTATTAAAGAAGTCAGGGCAGTTTCTAATTTAGGTTTGAAAGAGGCAAAGGATCTAGTTGAGGGTGCACCACAGACGGTAAAGGAAAAAGTTTCCAAAAAAGAAGCTGAGGAAATTAAAGCTAAATTAGAATCAGCTGGAGCAAAAGTAGAGATTAAGTGAGTGGAACAATGAAACAAAAAAAAGATAAAGAGAAAAAATCGGTCAGAAAGATTAATTTTGGTAAAATTCCAGAGATAATGGAAATTCCGGACCTGGTAGAAATCCAGAAGAAATCATATGAGCAATTCATCCAGATGGATGTGTCGTCTGACAAGAGGAAGAATATAGGATTGCAGGCACTTTTTTTAGAATCCTTTTCGATAACTGACCTCAATGAAAGAGTCGCTCTTGAGTTTGTGGATTATAAAATTTTTGAACCCAGGCATGGTCCCTGGGAGTGCATTGAGAGAGGAGTAAGTTACAGTTCGTCTGTAAAAATAAAGTTGAGACTTGTGAATAAACGTACAGGCGAAGTGAAGGAACAAGGGGAAGTTTTTTTAGGTGACATTCCCTGTATGACTGAACAGGGTACTTTCATAATTAATGGCGTTGAGAGAACAGTTGTAAATCAACTTCATCGTGCTCCCGGAGTTTTCTATCAAGTGGAGGTTCGCTCGGGGGGAGAACGGCAATATTCAGCCAGGATTATTCCATACTGGGGAGGATGGATGGAATTTACTCTGGAATCCAGCAATATTATCAATGTTTCACTTGATAGAAAACGAAAAATACCTGTTACAATTTTTTTGAAAGCATTAGGATATAGTGAAGAAAAAATGTTGAGGATGTTTGGCAATTTGAAGGAGATTCACATAAGGGGCCATAAACTTGATGAATTAATCGGGAGGAGATTAGGCGAGACACTGAGCGATAAGGATGGGATAGCCGTAGCAAAAATTTCCACTCCAATTGACAGAGGTTTAATTAAAATAATAAGGAGATTAAATCTTGATAAAATAAAGGTTTTGGGTAGCGAGGAAACCGACATAATTTTTCCCAATACTTTATCGCGCGAGTTTGCACGCAATGAAGAAGAAGCGTGCGTGGAGATTTATCGTCGTTTTCGTCCAAATGAACCAGCTACGCCCGAAAGCGGAAAGAGCCTTCTGGAAAATATCTTCATGTCTCCTAAGAGATATAGTCTTGGTGAAATAGGCAGGTACCGGCTGAACAAAAGGCTAAAATTAAATGTACCCTTAAACGAGAAGGTATTATCTAAGGAAGATATCATAGAAGTAATTAAAGGACTAATAGAATTAAAGAGGACCAGGGGGCAAGGTGATGATATAGACCATTTAGGAAACAGAAGGATTGTTTCGGTTGGCGAACTATTGGAGAATCAATTCAGAAAGATAATGCTGCAGGTTGTCCGAATGACCAGAGAGCGAATGGCTACAGTAGACCTTGACAAAGCAATGCCTCGTTCTCTTCTTGTTATCAGGCCGGTGGCTGAAGGTATAAATGAATTTTTTGGAACCAGCCAACTTTCCCAGTATTTAGACCAGACTAATCCGCTTGCAGAACTTACGCATAAACGCCGGCTTAGCGCTTTAGGACCCGGAGGGCTCACAAGAGAAAGGGCCGGATTTGAAGTTCGCGATGTGCATTTCAGCCATTATGGACGAATTTGCCCTATAGAAACACCAGAAGGTCCTAATATTGGATTGATAGTTTCTTTAAGTACCTATGCGCGGACCAATTACCTTGGACTCCTGGAAACTCCATACCGAAAAGTAGAAAGCGGTAAAGTTACTGATGAAATAGAATACTTAACTGCTGATGTTGAAGACCAATTTATAATTGCGCAGGCAAATGCTCCAGTTGATAAGAATAATAGATTTATAAATAAGGAAGTTCCTTGCAGGTTTGAGGACAATTTCATAATGGCTAAAAGTGAGGAAGTTAATTATATGGATGTGTCCCCAAAACAATTGATTAGCGTTACTGCAAGTCTAATTCCCTTTATAGAACATGATGATGCAAACAGGGCTTTAATGGGTTCTAATATGCAGAGGCAGACCGTCCCTCTAATTTTTCCAGAACCTCCTTTGGTACAGACCGGATTGGAATCTGTTATAGCAAGGGACTCCGGAAGAGTAAAAATTGCCAGGAAAGATGGGGTTGTAAAAGAGGTTGATGCCCGCAGGATAATTCTTGAGTATGAAAAAACTGCTAAAGGAAATAAAGAAAAAGAAATATATTGGTTAGATAAGTATATCCGTTCTAATCAAAGTACCTGCATAAGTCAGAGGCCAATTGTGAAAAAAGGTGAAAAGGTTAGAAACGGGCAGATAATTAGCGATGGTTCCTGCATAAAAGATGGCGAACTTTCATTAGGAAGAAATGTGCTGGTTGCTTATTTACCCTGGGAAGGATATAACTTTGAAGATGCTATTCTCATAAGTGAGAAATTGGTAAGGGAGGATACTTTCACCTCTATCCACATTGAGGAGTTTAAGGTTGAAGTAAGGGATACAAAATTGGGTGAGGAGGAAATCACGCGGGATATTCCAAATGTGAGTGAAGAAAGTTTGAAGGATCTGGATGAAAACGGAATTGTGAGAATTGGCGCTGATGTTAAACCAAGGGATATATTGGTTGGAAAGCTTACACCTCGTGAAGAAACCAAACTTTCAGCTGAGGAGAGACTTTTAAGGGCTATTTTTGGTGAGAGAGCAAAGGAAGTTCGGGATACATCTTTACGGGTTCCACCGGGTTATGATGGTAAAGTTATTGAAAGCAGGGTATTTTCGCGAGCGGGTGGTGACGAATTGCCATTGGGTGTAAGCAGATTGATAAAGGTGTACATTTCTCAAAAAAGGAAGGTATCTGAAGGAGATAAAATGGCTGGTCGGCATGGTAATAAAGGAGTTGTATCAAAAATATTACCCGAGGAATCCATGCCCTATTTGAAAGATGGTACCCCTGTAGAAATAGTACTCAATCCCCTCGGTGTTCCTTCCAGAATGAACATAGGCCAGATATTAGAAGTACATTTAGGATTGGCTGCGAAGGCTCTGGGCTTAAAGTTCATTAGCCCTGTATTTGATGGTGCTTCTGAAGAAGAAATAAGGGGAATGTTGCGTAAAGCAGCTCTTCCCGAATCGGGCAAAATGAAAATTTATGATGGGCGTACAGGCTTGCCATTTGATCAGGATGTTACAATTGGATATATTTATATGATGAAGTTGTCACATTTAGTAGATGACAAAATGCATGCCCGTTCCATAGGCCCTTATTCCCTCGTGACTCAGCAACCCCTCGGTGGTAAGGCTCAATTCGGAGGGCAGCGATTTGGGGAAATGGAGGTATGGGCATTAGAGGCTTACGGCGCAGCTTATACCCTTCAGGAGATGCTTACAGTAAAGAGTGATGATACAATAGGAAGGGCAAAATTGTACGAGGCTATTATCAAGGGCAAAACGCCACCCAAGATGGGTGTTCCTGAATCTTTTAATGTGCTTGTGAGGGAACTCCAGGGTTTAGGATTAAATATTTCTTTTCTTGATAAAAAAGGCAGATTGCTAAATATTGAAGCACTACCCAAAACTGAAGGCTTGCCTGGATCTCAAGAATCAAATTCTTCATTAGAGGATTTTGTATCCATAAGAATAGGACTGGCTTCCCCAGAGATAATTCGTAGTTGGTCACATGGAGAAGTAAAAAAGCCCGAGACAATAAATTATAGAACTTTCAGGCCTGAGCGCGAAGGTCTATTCTGCGAGAAAATATTTGGACCGACTCAGGACTGGAAGTGTTTTTGTGAGAAATATGAAGGTCTTCGTTATAAAGGTATTACCTGTGATAGGTGTGGTGTTGAAGTTACTGAATCAAGTGTGCGAAGGAGCAGGATGGGACATATAGAACTTACTAGCCCGGTGAGTCACATATGGTATGTTAAGGAAATTCCATCTCCGGTAGCAGTACTCCTTGATATAACCAGTCACGATTTAGAGAGAGTGCTTTACTTTGAAAGATATATTGTAATGGACCCTGGGAAGGTGCAGTGCAACAAAAAGGACATAATTTCAGAAGAGGAATATCGGGAATATAAAGAGAAATATGGAGATTCGTTTAAAGCCAGAATGGGGGCAGAGGCGATTAAGGAATTGTTAGCGGAATTGGATTTAAAGGCAGTAGAGAGGGATCTGCAGGCAGAACTGAAAAAAAAGCCTTTGTCTCAAAAAAATAAAAAGTTAACTAAAAAGATTGAACTGGTTCAGACTTTCTTGAAATCAGGAAACAAACCAGAATGGATGATGTTGAGTGTTATTCCAGTTATTCCACCGGAATTACGGCCAATGGTACAGTTAGAAAGTGGACGGTTTGCCACATCCGATATAAATGATCTGTATCGGAGAGTTATTAATAGAAATGCTCGATTGCACAAGTTGGTGTATGAGCATCAAGCTCCTGAAATTATTATTCAGAATGAAAAGAGAATGCTTCAGGAAGCAGTTGATTCTCTGTTCCAGAATGGGCGCCGTGGTTATCCGGTTATAATGGGCAATCGGGTTTTGCGTTCGCTTTCGGATTTATTAGGTGGAAAACAAGGAAGGTTCAGACAGAATCTATTAGGTAAGCGTGTAGATTATTCTGGGAGATCAGTTATTGTTGTTGGACCTCAATTAAAATTTCATCAATGCGGACTCCCCAAGAAAATGGCCCTGGAGCTTTTTAGACCCTTTGTTCTTGAGAAAATAGCCAAGCAGGAAATATCACCCAATATCAAAAGTGCAAAGAAAATGGTAGAAGAAGAGAGCGAAGAAGTATGGAACATTCTTGAGGAAGTAATTAAGGGCCACCCCGTATTATTAAATAGAGCTCCAACTCTTCATCGTCTGGGAATTCAGGCATTTGAACCTGTTTTGATTGAGAGTAAGGCTATACAGATTCACCCTTTAGCCTGCGCAGGGTTTAATGCTGATTTTGATGGTGATCAGATGGCGGTGCATATTCCACTTTCTTTAGAGACACAACTTGAAGCACGGCTGCTTATGATGTCTACGAACAATCTTCTCTCGCCATCTAATGGCAGGCCAATTTCTTCTCCCAGTCAGGATATAGTTTTAGGTTGTCATTATTTAACAAAGGAAGGCGAAAAAGAGCGCGGAGAAGGTAAATATTTCGCGGATATAAATGAGGTAATCCATGTATATCAATTGGGTCTTGTAGGGCTGCATGCCAAAATAAGATTACAATTTTCTACTGCTCGCCAAGAGAAGAGAATAATCGGTACCACGGTTGGAAGAGCGATATTCAATGACGTTCTTCCAGAAAAATTGAGGTTTATCAATAAAACATTAAATAAGAAAATAATGAGCGACCTTGTTTATAGATGTTGTAAGATGTACGGGAACACCAGGACTGCTGAACTCTTGGATGAAATAAAAGAATTAGGTTTTGAGTTTGCCACTAAGTCTGGTATCTCAATAGGAATGTCAGATATAAAAATTCCATCACAAAAAGAAGAAATCATAAGGGAAAGCAAGGAAGAAGAGAGGAAAATAAGAGGACAATATCACCGTGGATTAATAACTGAGGGCGAGAGATATAATCGTGTTATCGACATATGGACAAGAGCAACCAACAAACTTACTGATGCCATGCTTGAAAATATAAAGCAAGACCAGGGAGGTTTTAATCCTCTCTATCTTATTTTTGATTCTGGGGCACGTGGTAGAGAGCGGCAAATAAGGCAACTTGCGGCAATGCGTGGTTTGATGACCAAACCATCAGGTGAAATTATTGAGTTGCCCATTACCACTAATTTTCGTGAGGGACTGAATGTGTTGGAATACTTCATTTCCACTCATGGAGGAAGAAAGGGATTAACTGATACCGCATTAAAAACAGCAGATGCTGGATACTTAACGCGCAGATTAGTGGATGTGGCTCAAGAAGAAATTGTTAGTGAAGAGGACTGTGGAACAGTTAATGGTATAAATGTCTCAGCTTTGAAAGAAGGTGGCGAGACCATTGAATCATTGGGTGACAGAATTTTAGGAAGAGTTGTGCTTGGAGATGTAATAGACCCGCTAACAGGGGAGGTAGTTGTAAAGGATAATCAAGAAGTGACCCAGGAAGATGCGCAAAAGATTGAGAAAACAGGAATAGAAAAAGTTCGAATACGTACTGTGCTTACCTGTGAAGCAAAGAGGGGAGTATGCAGGAAATGTTATGGCATAGACCTTGCAACAGGTAAAATTGTGGAACTTGGTGAGGCAGTTGGAGTAATAGCTGCTGAGAGCATAGGTGAGCCAGGAACACAGCTTACACTGCGCACCTTCCATATAGGTGGAACGGCCTATACCCAGGTAGAGGAAAAGGATATAAGAGTTAAATTCCCAGTTGAAGTGATGGATATTCCCGGGAATTTGATTACAAGAGAAAATGATGGGGCACTTGTCGCAAATAGACATGGAGAGATAATAGTAAGAAGAATTCTTGGTAAATATATACTTTCCCCCAGGGCAAAAATTACCGTTTTTGATGGATTGTGGGTCACAACAGGCGAGCAACTTGCAAAAGAGGATGGAAAGTCTGTTCCCACTGAAGTTACTGGAATAGTAAAAATTGATGAGGAGCAGGGTACTGTTTTTATAATGGGTGAGGAATATCCTCTTTCTGTTCAAGCCGGAGCCGAAATAAAAGTAAGCCCTGGTGAAATAGTGCCTGCAAACAAACCTCTGGCAGAGTTTGATCCATACAATGAACCAATACTCACTGAAATATCTGGAGAAGTTGTATTCAAAGATATTATAAAAGGTGAGACTGTGCGGGAGGAGCTCGATAAAACAACAGGATTACTGGAACGGGAGATAATTGAGCATAAGGAAGGCAGATACCACCCAAGGATAGAGGTTGTAAATAAAGAGAAAACAATTACATATCCAATTCCCACCGGTGCACATTTAGTGACCACAGATGGCAAGAAGGTGTCTTCAGGAGATGCCTTAGTAAAAATTCCGCATCAAATTGTTAAGACCAGGGATATAACAGGAGGATTGCCTAGAGTTGAAGAATTATTTGAAGCAAGACATGTTCGAGATAGTGCCATGATAAGCGAAGTGGATGGAATAGTTGATTTTGCTCCTTCTTCCCGAGGTATGAGGAAAATTGTGGTAAAGGGAGACAGAGGAACAAGAGAATATCTTGTTCCAGAAGGTAAATATTTAAGAGTTCGAGAAGGAGATAAAGTCAATGTAGGAGAACCCTTGACCAGTGGCCCAATTAATCCTCACGATATTCTAGCAGTCAAAGGTGAAAGAGCTCTCCAGGAATACCTCGTAAATGAAATTCAATCGGTTTATCGTCTGCAGGGTGTGGATATTAACGATAAGCACATTGAAATAATAGTCAGACAAATGTTGCGTCGGATTGAAATTGAAGATTCAGGAGATACCAATTTTCTTTCCGGGGAACAGGTGGATAAATTCAGGTTTGAAAAGGAGAATAATCGCATCCTGGTAAGTGGTGGAAAACCTGCTAAAGGAAAACCTATATTGCAGGGCATTACAAAAGGGGCGTTAAAGAGCGATAGTTTTATTGCTGCCGCCTCATTTCAGGAAACTATTCACATACTTACTGATGCTGCTATTAGAGGCAGAAGTGATGAACTGTTGGGTTTGAAGGAAAACGTAATTATTGGCAGGTTAGTTCCTGCTGGTACAGGTTTATCCAAATATCAAAATCTAAAGATAGAAAAAATCGGGGAGTAAGTATGCCTACAATCAATCAATTGCTTAGAGGGTGTCGAAAAGATAAACAAAAGAAACTAAAATCTGTAGCGCTGGGAGACTCACCATTTAAAAGAGGGACCTGTCTTATTGTAAAAACTATCACGCCCAAGAAACCGAACTCAGCACTGCGAAAGATAGCTCGTGTTAGATTGAGCGGCGGAAAAGAGGTTACTGCTTATATTCCGGGTGTTGGCCACAATTTACAGGAGCACTCTATAGTGCTTGTGAGGGGTGGAGGTGTAAAAGATTTACCAGGTGTCAAATATCATATCGTGCGTGGGGTATATGATACCGCTGGTGTGGAAGGGCGAAAACAGGGAAGGTCATTGTACGGTGCAAAAGCTCCCAAAGAATAATGTAACTCAGGACTTTAGTCCTGATTGTCAATGTAACTCAGGACTTTAGTCCTGATATAATGTAACTTGGGGCTTTAGTCCTGATTAGGAGAGAAAATGCCAAGAAGGAAACTATTCTCTGAAAGAAAAATTGAATCAGACCCTATTTTTCACAATTTAATTATAGGGAGATTTATAAATGGATTACTACGCAAGGGCAAAAAGAGTCTGGCACAAGAAATTTTCTATTCCAGTTTTGATATTATAAAGGAAAGGACCAAAAAAGAACCTGAAGAAGTATTTAAAAAAGCCATTGAGAATGTGAAGCCTTTTCTTGAAGTTAAATCACGCAGAGTAGGCGGAGCCACTTATCAAGTACCTGTAGAGGTTCGAGAAAAAAAGGGAATTGGATTGGCAATAAGATGGATAATACAAACTGCAAAACAAAGAAAAGGAGCACCTATGGCTTGGAGACTTGCTCTTGAATTAATAGATGCCTCAAATAATACAGGTGGAGCGGTGAAGAAGAAAGAAGATATTCATAAGATGGCTGAGGCTAACAGGGCATTTGCCCACTATCGCTGGTAAAAAAAATGGCAAGAGAATTTCCTTTAGAGAAAATTAGGAATATCGGGATTGTAGCTCACATTGATGCAGGAAAAACTACAACAACAGAAAGAATTCTTTATTATACTGGTAAAATCCATAAAATTGGTGAGATAGATGAAGGGACTACCCAGATGGATTGGATGGAGCAGGAAAGAGAAAGAGGAATTACCATAACAAGTGCTGCAACGGCCGCTTTATGGAGAAAAATAAAAATTAATATTATAGACACCCCCGGCCATGTTGATTTTACAGCAGAGGTGGAGCGTTCATTGCGAGTGTTAGATGGTGTTATAGGAATTTTTTGTGCAGTTGGAGGAGTAGAACCTCAATCAGAAACTGTCTGGCATCAGGCAGATCGTTATGGAATTCCAAGAATCGCTTATATAAATAAAATGGATAGAACAGGTGCTGATTTTAACAGGGCAGTAAAAATGATGCATGACCAGCTTATGGCTAATGCCATTCCTTTGCAGATTCCTATTGGCAGCGAAGATAAATTCAAAGGAGTGATTGATTTAATAAAAATGAAAGCCATTGTATGGCACTCTGAGGATCTGGGTGCTACATTTGAAGAACAGCCTATTCCTGAGGAACTTTTAGATGAAGCAAATAAAGCACATAACAAAATGCAGGAAGCCATTGCAGAGTTAAATGACGATTTGATGGAAAAATATTTAGAAGATAAAAAATTATCTGAAGAGGAAATAAAAAGAGGAATCAGAAGTGCTACTCTGAGGGGAATTTTTGTGCCTGTGTTTTGTGGTGCATCTTTCAGGAGTAAGGGGGTCCAGCCACTATTAGATGCTGTGGTGGATTATTTACCATCTCCTCTCGATATTCTTCCTGTCCAAGGTAAAGATAAAAAAGGGGAAGATGTAGAAAGAAAAGCAAGTGATGATGAACCTCTTTCCAGTTTAGCGTTTAAAGTTGCTACTGACCCTTATGCAGGCAAATTGACTTATATAAGGGTTTACTCCGGTATTCTTTCTAATGGTTCATATGTTCATAATGCCACAAAGAGTGCTCAGGAGAGAATAGGAAGATTGTTAGAAATGCACGCAGACAAGAGACAGGAGATAATCGCACTCTATGCAGGTGAGATAGGGGCTGCAGTTGGTTTGAAGTACACTACTACCGGGGATACGCTTTGTGCTAAAGAAAGTCCTATAATTTTAGAATCAATGAAATTTCCAGAGCCTGTGATTTCAGTATCTATTGAGCCTAAGACTAAGGTTGACCAGGAAAAAATGGGAATTGCTATGAATAAATTAAGTGAAGAGGATCCAACATTTATTACTAGCTCTAACAAAGAAACAGGTCAAACAATTATTTCAGGTATGGGCGAACTTCACCTGGAAATAATAGTTGATAGAATGTTCCGTGAGTTTAAGGTTGAGGCAAATGTGGGTAAACCTCAGGTTGCTTATAAGGAAACAATCACTAAACCTACAGAAAGTGAAGGCAAGTTTATCAGACAATCAGGAGGAAGGGGTCAATACGGTCATGTATGGATAGATATTGCTCCCCGTCCAAGAGGAGAAGGTTATGAATTTATTAATGCAATTAAAGGAGGAACAATTCCAAGAGAATATATTCCTGCAGTGCAGAAAGGTATAAAGGAATCAATGGAAACAGGGGTTCTGGCTGGTTATCCAGTCGTGGATTTATCAGTTACTTTAACAGATGGTTCTTATCATGAGGTGGATTCTTCAGAAATAGCTTTTAAGATCGCTTCCGCAATGGCTTTTCGTGAAGGTTTGAAGAGAGCTTCACCCATATTGTTGGAACCATTAATGGATTTAGAGGTCATTGTTCCAGAGGAATATATGGGGGATGTGATTGGAGATATTAATTCTCGTCGTGCTCAAATAACAAAGATGGAGCGCCGGGTTAACATGCAAGTAATAAGAGCAATTACACCTCTGGCTGAGATGTTTGGTTATGCTACTGTCTTGCGTTCACTCACCCAGGGGCGAGGCATATTTACAATGGAGCCTCTTAAGTATACAGAGGTACCGGGCAATATTGCACAGACAATAATTAAAAGATAAGGTGTCAGGTCTTGACAAATGACAAATATCAGGACTAAAGTCCTGAGTTACATTGACAATCAGGACTAAAGTCATGAGTTACAAATGTCATGGTGTCATATCAGGACTAAAGTCCTGAGTTACATTGACAATCAGGACTAAAGTCCTGAGTTACATTGACAATCAGGACTAAAGTCCTGAGTTACATGTCAAGACCTGACACCAAAAAAAGGAGTACCCCCAGTTTCTTGCGCCATAGGGCGACCTATGTCGAAACTAACAGGGGTACAAGGAGGGGAAGATGGCAAAGGGAAAATTTGAGAGGAAAAAGCCACATGTAAATGTGGGGACGATTGGTCACGTGGATCATGGGAAGACTTGTTTAACTGCAGCAATTACCACAGTTCTGGCAAAACACAATTTTGCTGTCGCTAAGACAATGGATGAAATTGATAATGCGCCTGAAGAAAAAGAAAGAGGTATAACCATAGCCATTTATCATGCAGAATACGAGACAGAAAAGCGTCATTATGCACATATTGATTGTCCGGGGCACGCAGATTATGTCAAAAATATGATTACAGGTGCTGCTCAGATGGACGGTGCAATTTTAGTGGTTTCTGCTGCTGATGGTCCTATGCCTCAGACAAGGGAACACATACTTCTTACAAGGCAGGTTGGAGTTCCTTATATAGTGGTATTTTTGAACAAATGCGATATGGTAGATGACCAGGAACTTATTGACCTTGTAGAATTGGAACTTAAAGAATTACTTTCTGAATATGACTTTCCTGGAGATGAAATTCCAATAATACGTGGGTCTGCTCTTCAGGCTTTAAACTGCGCTTGCGGCAAAAAAGATTGTCCTAAGTGTGGTCCAATTCTTAAGTTGATGGAAAAAGTGGATGAATATATTCCGACTCCAAAACGTGAAGTAGATAAGCCTTTCTTGATGGCAGTTGAGGATGTTTTCAGTATTACTGGCAGAGGTACAGTTGCTACAGGAAGGGTTGAAAGAGGTGAAGTTAAGGTTGGTGAAGAAGTTGAAATAATTGGAATTCAAGAAACAAAGAAAAGCGTTGCTACAGGGTTGGAAATGTTTAGAAAACTTTTAGATGAAGCACAAGCCGGAGATAATGTAGGAATATTATTAAGAGGTATAGAGAAAGATCAGGTAGAAAGGGGTCAGGTTATTGCTAAGTCTGGTACAATTACTCCTCACAAAAAGTTTAAATGTGAGGTATATGTATTGACAAAAGAAGAAGGAGGTCGGCACACTCCTTTCTTTACTGGATATCGTCCTCAGTTTTACCTGCGCACTGCTGACATTACTGGAACTGTGAAATTAAAAGAGGGAGTTGAGATGGTTCTCCCTGGTGATAACACTTCTTTAGAAGTAGAATTAGTTACTCCAATAGCAATGGAAGTAGGCCAAAGATTTGCTATCAGAGAAGGTGGGCATACAATTGGCGCAGGTGCAATTAGTGAGATAGTAGAGTAACGGGGGGAGAGAAATGATTGAGGAAGGAAGAATAAGGATTCGTTTGAAATCCTATGATCATGGGACATTGGACCGTTCTGCAAGAGAAATAGTTCAGATTGCCAAAAATACGGGTGCATCTGTATCTGGACCAATCCCTTTACCAACAAAGCGGAGTAGATGGACAGTTCTACGCTCTCCTCATATAGACAAAGCATCGCGTGAACAATTTGAAATGCAAACTCATAAAAGGTTAATTGATATATTGTCTCCCACTCCCCAGACAATAGAAGCGTTGATGAAGCTTGATTTACCTGCTGGAGTTGAGGTTCAGATTAAAACCTAACCAAGTAGGTCTTACGACCAAGTAGGTCTTGCGACCGAGTAGGTCTTACGACCGAGTAGGTCTTGCGAAGGATTTAAAATGAGAGAAGGAATCTTAGGTAGAAAATTGGGAATGACACAAATATTTGATAAGGATGGTAGAGCAATTCCAGTTACCGTTATTGAATCAGGACCATGCGTGGTGCTCCAGCATAAGACCAAAAAAACAGATGGATATGATGCAATTCAATTAGGCTTTGCAAAACCCTTGAGATTTATCAGGGAAATTCGTGGCGAATTTCCATATAAATTAGGCGATGAAGTTAAAGTAAGTATTTTTCAGGAGGGTGAATACGTAGATATTACAGGGATTTCTAAAGGGAAGGGTTTTGCGGGAGGTATGAAGCGTTGGGGTTGGGCAGGTGGAGGTGCATCTCATGGTTCGATGTCTCATCGCAGAATAGGCTCTGTTGGTCAGGGTACTTCTCCAGGTAGAGTTTTCAAGGGAAAAACTATGCCTGGCCACATGGGATTCAGGCGAGTGACAGTTCAAAATCTGAAAATCATTAAAGTTGACAGTGAGCATGAAATATTATTAGTAAAAGGTGCTATTCCGGGTGTTAAAGGTGGATACCTTTTAATAAGAACCTCTATTAAAATGTAACTCAGGGCTTTAGCCCTGATATTTGGAAACTTATGAAAACCATAGAATTAGATACATATAATATAGAAGGAAATAAAACTGGAAAAATCGCACTTTTAAATGAAGTTTTTGATGTTAAAGTTAAGCCCAGCGTCCTGCACTGTGCAGTAATTAATTATCTTTCATCTCAAAGAAGAGGTACGGCATCTACCAGGGGCCGCTCTGAAGTACGGGGAGGTGGAAGAAAGCCCTGGCGCCAGAAAGGAACAGGCAGGGCAAGGGTAGGAAGTATCCGTTCCCCGCTGTGGATTGGAGGTGGAATTACCTTTGGCCCAAAACCACGCAGCTATGAATATTCTATTCCAAAAAAAGTAAAGAAATTGGCGACAATGGCTGCTCTTTCATCCAAAGTGGAGAAGGGTGAATTTATTGTTTTAGATGAACTTAAACTAACGCAGCCCAAAACTAAAGAGCTGGTTAAAATTTTAGGAAATTTCAAAGTAAAAAAACCGCTTTTATTGATTGATGAAAATAATGGAATCTTGAAAAGAGCCGCCCGGAATATCAAAAATTTAAAAGTGTATTCTTATTCGCAGATTAATGCATATGTACTATTAAATTGTGACAAGATAATTACTACAAAAGATGCAATTATGAAAATTCAGGAAAAAATCAAATAAAGAATTTCTTGCTGGAGAAGTAACATGATTCTCGCATTGGTTATTTTGGTTTCTATAATTGCTATCATTGGGATTATATATTTTAGGAAGAAAAAAGAAGTAGAAGAAATAAAACCACAAAAACCAGAACCTGAGCTCTCCAGGGAGAAAGTAACCCCAATTTTGGCAGCAAAGGCTAATATTATAAAAGGAATATTGAACACAGAAAAAACTAGAGGTTTAAAACAGAAAGAAAACAAGTACACTTTTGAAGTTGATAGAAATGCGAACAAAATTGAAATTATGAAGGCTGTTGAGTCATTATACAAAGTAAAAGCAATGAAGATTAATACTTTAATTATGCATGGTAAAAAGAGAAGGGTTCGTTATGAAGTTGGAAAACGTCCTGATTGGAAAAAAGCAATAGCAACACTTAGAATTGGAGATAGAATTGAATCTTTGGAGTAAAAGGTGAGAAAATTAAAACCAGTAACACCTGGAACAAGAATGATGAGCATTGCCTCTTTTGATGAGTTGACTGATAAAGAACCCGAGAAATCTCTGTTGGTTTCATTGGGAAGAGGTGGGGGCAGGGATGGGTTGGGACATATCAGTGTCAGGCATAGAGGGGGAGGGCATAAGCGTCTTTACCGAATTATAGATTTTAAGAGAGATAAGAAAAATATTCCGGGTAAGGTTATTGCTGTGGAATATGACCCGAACAGATCTGCGCGCATTGCTCTTGTTCAATATGCTGATGGTGAAAAGAGATATATCCTTCAGCCTATTGGGTTAAGAGTAAACAATATTATAATGAGTGGAGAGAAAGTAGAGGTTAGAATTGGTAATGCAATGCCACTTAGAAATATTCCAGCAGGAAGCTTTGTTCATAATATTGAATTAAGAAAGGGAATGGGAGGTCAACTCTCACGTTCTGCAGGTAGTTTTGCCCAGCTTATGGCTAAAGAAGGTGATTACGCACAGTTAAAGATTTCTTCTGGTGAAATCAGGTTAGTTCATTTGGATTGTATGGCTACCTTTGGTCAAGTTGGGAATATAGAACATGAGAATATATCTTTTGGGAAAGCCGGACGCACAAGATGGTTGGGCATTAGACCAACTGTTCGTGGAGTTGCAATGAATAAGGTCGACCATCCAATGGGTGGAGGTCGAGGAAAATCCAAAGGCGGCAGACACCCGGTTAGCCCATGGGGACAACTTGCAAAAGGTTATAAGACAAGACGCAACAAGACAACAGGGAGATGGATTATTCAACATCGTTCGAAATAAAATCACAATCGGAGTAATATTAGCTAACACTTTCTATAGAAAGTAACGCAGGGGTCTACGAGGAGGAAGGATGTCGCGTTCGTTAAAAAAAGGGCCTTATGTCGATCCGAAATTATTAAAAAAAGTAGAAAAGATGAATAAAACAGGTGAGAAAAAAGTAATAAAGACATGGGCAAGAAATTCAGTTATTTCTCCTGAGATGGTGGGACATACATTTGTGGTTCACAATGGAAAAGATTTTATTTCAGTTAGTGTGACCGAGAATATGGTGGGTCATAAATTAGGAGAATTTTCTCCAACCAGGACATTCAGGGGACATGGGACTCCGACTCAAAAGTCAGCAGCTTTAACCTAAATTCACAGATGCATAAGGAAAAAGATGGAAGTGAAAGCAATCGCAAAATTTATAAAAGGAAGTTCCAGAAAAATAGTAAGGGTTGCAAGGTCTATCCATGGCAAGCCTATAGGCGAGGTACTTGAGATTCTTAAATTTAGCCCAGCCAATGCCTCCACTATTATCGAGAAACTTTTGAAATCTGCGATTGCAAATGCCAGGCAGTCAAATCTTAACATAACTAATTTATATATAAAGGAATTAGTTGTTCAGCAGGGTCCAATGATAAAAAGGTTTAAGGCGGCTTCAAGATACCATGTGCGCACTATCAGGAAGAGGACAAGTCATTTAACTGTTGTACTTGCTGAGAAGAGCTAAAGAGGAGAACAGATGGGTCAGAAGGTAAATCCAATAGGTTTTAGGTTAGGTATTACAAAATCCTGGGATTCAAAATGGTTTACAGAGAAAAATTACTCTTCATTGCTTTTAGAGGATTTAAAAATTAGAAAATTGATTGAACAAAAATTATACCACGCTGGAATATCAAAGATAGAAATCGAGAGAAAGGCAATCCATCAAAGGTTGACTGTTATCATATACACTTCCCGTCCAGGTATTATCATTGGACGCAAGGGGACAGAAATTGAGAAACTGAAGGAAGAATTGCAGAAACTCACTGGAAAACAGGTTTATGTAAATATTCAAGAGGTTCAAAATCCTGAACTCGATGCCCATCTAGTTGCAGAGAATATGGCATTGCAATTGGAAAGAAGAATTGCATTTCGTCGTGCAATGAAGCAGGCAGTTTCAGGTGCTATGAGGGCAGGTGCCCAGGGAGTAAAAGTGAGTTGTGGAGGCAGACTTGGTGGCAATGAAATAGCAAGGACAGAATGGTACAGAGAGGGAAGAGTTCCTCTTAACACTTTAAGGGCCGATATCGATTATGGATTTGCAGAAAGTAATACTACTTACGGGAGAATTGGTGTAAAGGTCTGGATATTTAAAGGTGAAATTCTTCCTTCAAAGAAAGAAATTAGAGAAGTTCCTTCGGAGAAAAAAGATGTTAATGCCCCGCAGAGTAAAATTTCGTAAACATCATCGTGGCCAGATGAAAGGAATATCATCAGGTGGTTGTTCCTTAACTTTTGGTGAATATGGTTTAAAATCTCTTGAGCCATGCTGGTTTAAAGCAAAACAGATCGAAGCTGCAAGAGTTGCAATATCCCATGGGATTAAAAAAGGAGGCAAACTCTGGGTGAAAATTTTTCCTGATAAATGTGTCACCAAGAAACCTGCAGAGACAAGGATGGGGAAGGGTAAAGGTGCACCAGACCACTGGGTGGCAATTGTAAAACCCGGAAGAATCCTTTTTGAATTGGAAGGAATGGACGAGACATTTGCTAGAGAATTAATGGGGCTAGCTGCAAGCAAATTACCATTTAAGACTAAATTCATCAAACGCGACAGGAGTATGTCCTCTGGAAGGAGAGGTTGAAGGGATGAAAAGGATGGATTTGTTGAGGGAATTGCGAACATCGAACATTACTGAATTAAAGACGAAAATAAACGAACTTAAAACGCAATTATTAAATATGAGGGTTAAATTGAAAGGGAGAGAGTTAAAGAATCCCCTGTCCTTGCGAATGTTACGCCGCGATGTAGCAGTAGTGAATACTATCTTGAGGGAAAAGGAGAAACAAGGTGACCGCGGTTAGAAAGAAAATAATGAAAGGTAAAGTAATAAGTAATAAAATGGAAAAGACGATAGTTGTAGAAGTAGAAAGGTTAACCAGACACCCATTTTATGAGAAAGTGATTCGAAAATCTACCCATCTCTTTGTGGATGATCCTCAAAGTCAAGCAAAGGCAGGCGACGAAGTTGAAGTAATAGAAACCCGCCCATTGAGTAAATTGAAAAGATGGAAGTTGTTGAAGATTTTGTCGTGATTGTGAGAAGAAAAGATGATTCAAACCCGGACAATTTTGAAAGTATCTGACAACTCTGGTGCAAAGCGAATAATGTGTATCAGAGTTTTAGGTGGTTCCAATAGAAAATATGCAAGAATAGGCGATTTAATTGTTGCTTCGGTTAAAGAATCGATTCCTGAAGGTGGAGTAAAAAAAGGTGAGGTGGTTAAGGCTGTGGTAGTTCGAACCAGAAAAGAATTAAGGCGGGTAGATGGTTCATATGTCAGATTTGATGATAATGCGGCTGTGCTAATAGATGAGACAGGAAATCCAAGGGGGACCAGAATATTCGGTCCAGTAACCGGGGAATTGCGCGAAAAGAAGTTTATGAAAATAATCTCTCTGGCTCCAGAAGTGGTGTGAAAAAATGAATCTAAAAAAGAGTGATTTAGTCACAGTAATTTCAGGAAATGAAAAGGGAAAATCTGGAAGAGTATTGCTGGTTTTCCCCGGCGAAGAGAGGATTATTATTGAAAAGGTCAATCTCGTAAAACGGCATATGCGTCCAAGTTCTGAATTCCCACAAGGCGGGATAAGGGAGAAAGAAGCATCTGTGCATATTTCAAAAGTTATGTTTCTCTGTCCCAAATGTGGACAACCCTGCCGGCTTGGCAAAAAAAATTTAGAAGAAGGAACAAAAGTTCGATTCTGTAAAAAATGCAAAGAGGTGGTCAACTAATGTCTCTATTAAAAGAGAAATATATAAAGGAAATCCGAATTGTCCTTATGAAAAAATTAGAATATAAAAATGTAATGCAGGTACCACGAATTGAAAAAATAGTGGTTAATGCGGGCATAGGTGAAGGGGGAGAAGACCAGAAGGCAATTGAATCTGCTATGAATGAATTAGCATCGATTACCGGCCAGCATCCCGTAATTACAAGAGCTAAGAAATCAATCTCAAACTTTAAGATTAGAAAGGGATTGCCTATAGGTTGTAAAGTAACCTTAAGAGGAAACAATATGTATGAATTCTTTGACCGTCTGGTCAATGTGGCACTTCCAAGAATCGGAGATTTTAAAGGTATTCCATCTGCAGTATTTGATGGCAAGGGGAATTTGACTATAGGTATTAAAGAGCAGATAATTTTCCCGGAGGTTGATTATGACAAAGTATATAAAATCCGTGGAATGGATATTTCAATAATAACTACTGCTAAGACAAACCAAGAATCTAAAGAATTACTTTTACTTATGGGAATGCCTTTTGCTAAGAAATAAGAACCTGCAACTTCGTTGTAGAACCTTGTTGCTCGGAAGTAAATGTCGGTAGAACGTCGCAATAAAGAAGTATGAACAGGAGAGAACATGGCGAAGATATCCTTAATTGAAAAATCAAAAAGAGAACCTAAATACAAAGTGCAAAAATATAATAGGTGTCAAATTTGTGGTCGTCCACGAGCCTATTTGAGAAAATTCGGAATGTGTAGAATATGTTTCCGTACACTTGCCAATCAGGGACAGATACCTGGAATAAGAAAAGCGAGTTGGTAAAAAGGAGAAAAGATGTCCAGCGATTCAATTGGTGATATGTTAGCAAAAATTATGAACGCAATCAAGGCAAAACATGAAAGGGTGGATATTCCCCGTTCGAAAATAAAAGAACAAATCGCAAGAATCTTGCAGAATGAGGGTTTTATTAAAAATTATAAATGTATTGAAGATAGAAAGCAGGGGATTATAAGAATATATTTAAAATTCGGTCCTCGCAACGAAACGGTGATAAATGGAATTAGAAGAATGAGCAAGCCTGGATTGAAAAAATATGTGGAAAAAGGAAAGATTCCAACAATTCTTGGGGGATCAGGAATTGTCCTTCTGTCTACCTCTAAAGGAGTTCTTACAGATAGGGAAGCTCGAACCCTTGGTGTCGGCGGGGAATTTCTTTGTTATGTCTGGTAAGGAGAGAAGATGTCGCGTTTAGGCAGTTCGCCGATAATTGTTCCTGATGGTGTCCAAGTGGAAATTCAAGATAGCCTCATCAGTGCTGAAGGTCCGGTTGGTAAGATTAAAAAGATTCTGCCTGCAGGAGTGAAAGTTACATTATCAGATAACCAGATTTTAGTAAAGAGACTTACTGATACAAAATTGGATAAATCATTACATGGTTTAATTCATAAGCTTATTAAGAATATGCTCGAAGGAGTTTTGATGGGGTTTGAGAAGAAGTTGGAGATAAGTGGTTTAGGATTTAGAACGCAAGTGGATGGGGATAAATTGATTCTTCAGATTGGCTATAGCCATCCAGTAAAGATAAATATTCCAGAGGGCATCAAGATTGAAACCAAGGAAAAGGTAATAACAGTTAAAGGTGCAGATAAAGAATTAGTGGGTGAGGTTTCAAGTATCGTCCGTAGTTCTAAACCAGCCGAGCCTTATAAGGGTACCGGTATCAAATATGCGGGTGAACAAATAAAGAAGAAAATGGGGAAGGCTGTTGGCAAGATAACAACAGGTTAATGAAAAAGGAAGAAAATGATAAAGAAAGAAAGCAGGCGAAGTGGACGCAAGCGTCGGCATCTGAGAACAAAAAAAAAGGCAATGGGGACGATTCTTAAACCAAGGATTAGTGTATTCAGAAGCTTGAAACACATTTATGCTCAGATTGTTGACGATGAAAAAGGATGCACATTGGTTTTTGCTTCAACTCTTAATTTAGAAACTAAGGATAAATTGAAATCAACAAAAAATTTAGAGGCAGCAAGGTTGGTCGGCTCAGATCTAGCCAAACGAGCATTAGCAAAAAATATTAAAAAAGTCGTATTTGATAGAAGCGGTTATTTGTACCATGGAAGAATAAAAGCATTAGCTGAAGGCGCACGAAAAGAAGGATTGGAATTTTAAGAACCTTTCGCTTCGCTCAAGAACCTTGTTTCTCGCAACAAAACGTCGTGGGTTGGTCAAAATGAGGGGGAATATTGGCAGAATATAAAAAGGAAGAGAAATCTTTAAAAGAGAAGGTAGTTACTATTAATCGTGTTTCTAAAGTAGTGAAAGGGGGAAAAAGGTTTAGTTTTAATGCTCTTGTTATAGTCGGAGGTGAAAAGGGGCAGGTTGGGCATGGACTGGGAAAAGCAAATGATGTCAGTGATGCAATTCGAAAAGGAACAGGAAGAGCTAGAAAGAATATGATATCCATTTCCCTCAATGGTAGGACAATACCTTACAAGGTAACAGGACATTTTGGAGCAAGCTCTGTAGTTTTAAAACCAGCTTCACCCGGGACAGGCGTAGTTGCCGGCGGGTCTGTTCGGGCAATAATGGAATGTGCTGAAATAAATGATATTGTAGCTAAATCCATAGGTTCCACCAATCCATTTAATCTGGTATGTGCTACATTTGATGGATTAAAACAACTCAGGACTGAAGAAGAAATAAAAAGGGTAAGAGGAAAAGAGGAAAAAAGTGAATCTTTGGGAACTTAAACCAGAATTGGGTTCCAGGCACAAACCAAAAAGAATAGGAAGAGGTCCGGGTTGTGGACATGGGAAAACATCCTGTCGAGGTCACAAGGGACAAAAAGCTCGCAGCGGTGGAAATACTAAGCCGGGATTTGAAGGAGGACAACTCCCTTTTTACAGGCGGGTTCCCAAAAGGGGATTTACACGTATTTCAGAAGACTATACTATTATAAATGTAGGAGATCTGGACAGGTTTACAGATGTTGTAACACCAAAGGAATTATTTGAAACAGGTATGATAAAAAATCTACAAAAAAAGGTGAAAATCTTAGGCGCAGGAAATTTGAATAAGGCATTAACAATAAAAGCTGATGCTTTTAGCAAAAGTGCTAAGAGCAAAATTGAGAATGCAGGTGGAAAGGCAATTCAATTTTTAGGGGGTCACTGATGTTATCTGCTTTTCAGAATATTTTCAGGATACCTGAGTTGAAAAGACGACTTTTATTTACAATGGGAATGCTTGCAGTATTCAGGCTTGGTTCTTTTATTCCTACCCCGGGCATAGATACACATGCACTGCGAGCTTTCTTTGAAACCGGAACAAAGGGAGTATTGGGACTTATGGATATGTTTTCAGGAGGAGCTTTCAGTAAATTTTCAATATTTGCCCTTGGTATTATGCCCTATATAAGCACCTCGATTATCTTTTCCCTTCTGACCGTGGTTATTCCACAGTTAGAGCAATTGAGCAAAGAGGGAGAAATGGGTAGAAAGAAAATCAATCAATGGACAAGATACGCAACAGTCTTAATATGTGTATTCCAATCACTTGCTATCAGCATATGGTTGCAAAGTCAAAGTTTCGAAGGAATGCCACTGGTAATTAACCCTGGAGTTGGTTTTTATTTACTTACTATGCTCACACTGACTACAGGTACAATTTTTCTGATGTGGATTGGCGAACAGATAACCGAATATGGTATAGGAAACGGTATTTCCCTTCTTATATTTGCCGGGATTATTGACAGAATTCCACAGGCTTTTACCGGAACATTTAAACTTTTGAAGATTGGACAGCTAAGTCTTTTTATCGCAATTTTTATAGGAGCGATAGCTCTTCTGACAATAGTTGGTGCTGTTTTTATAGAGCAGGGTGTCCGAAAAATTCCGGTTCAATACGCAAAGCACATTGTTGGTAGAAAGGTCTACGGGGGCCAGAGTACATATTTACCATTAAAAGTTGATATGTCAGGTGTAATAGCAGTTATTTTTGCAATGTCAGTTTTTATGATTCCGACAATGCTTGCAAAAATTATTCCACTTCAATTTCTTAAGACTTTTGCGGGCTGGCTTGAAAGTGGAAACATTTTTTATACCCTTATATACGCTCCACTTATAATTTTCTTCTGTTATTTTTATAATGCAATAGTCTTCAATCCTTTAGATGTGGCTGAGAATATGAAAAGGTATGGAGGTTTTGTTCCTGGAATAAGACCTGGTAGACCCACTGCAGAGCACATTGATTGGATTCTTACTCGTATAACCCTGATTGGAGCTGTTGGCGTAGCAGTAATTGCAATTGTTCCTGACATGATTCAGGGAAAGTTCAACATCCCTTTCAGTTTTGGTGGGACAGCATTGTTAATAGTCGTTGGAGTTGCTCTGGATACAATGAAGCAGATAGAATCACATCTCTTAATGCGCCACTATGAAGGATTTATGAAGAAGGGTAGATTGATTGGGAGGGCTACAAGATTCTGAGATTATCATCAAGAATTATTCTATTAGGACCACCGGGCTCGGGGAAAGGAACACAGGCGAAAAGAATAAGTGAATTTTGTAAAGTTCCTCATATTTCTACAGGGGGAATCTTACGCAAATCTCTTGCAGATTCGAGCCAGATTGCTAAACATGTAAGGGCTTATATGAACAAAGGCAAATTGGTTCCTGACGAAATAATATTCTCAATTATTCGCAGACGCCTGAAAAAAGCAGATGCAAAAAAAGGTTTTGTATTAGATGGTTTTCCCCGAAATATTCAACAGGCTGAAGTTTTAGAGAAGATATTAGGTAAACGTGCTAACCTTAAAGTGTTCAACCTCAAGGTCAAAACCAGTACGATAATTAGACGATTGAGCAAGCGGCGTAAGGTTCTTCTTTACCAGCGGGACGATGATAAGCCAATAGCGATAAGAAACAGATTGAAAGTTTATGAAAAGGAATCCAGTCCACTGGTGGAATACTATAGGAAAAAAAGATTTTTGATAGTAATTGATGGCGAAGGAGTTGAGGAAAAAATTTTTTCAACAATTAGGAAGTACTTGAAATGATTTATCTAAGGTCAGATAAGGAAATTGCAGAGATTGAAAAAGCCTGTAAAATAGTAGCAGAAATTCAAGAAGAATTAAAAAAAATAATTAAACCTGGAATTACCACTAATTATTTAAACGAGAGTGCAGAGAGAGAAGCAGTGAAGAAAAAAGTTAAACTGGCTTTTAAAGGATATCGTGGATTCCCTGAAGGCATTTGCACCTCGGTAAACGATGAAGTTGTACACGGAATACCCTCTTCCAGGATTTTAAAGGCAGGGGATATAATAAGTATTGACATAGGAATTTTGAATAACGGATATTATGGAGACGGAGCTTTTACTGTTGGCGTAGATGGAATATCTTCTGTTGCAGACCTGCTGATGCGTGTCACAGAAAAGGCTCTTTATTGCGGAATAGACGAAGCTCGGGTCGGGAACAGGCTTTCCAATATTTCTCATGCAATTCAGAAACATGTTGAATCAGATGGATTTTCTGTTGTTCGAGACTTAGTTGGACATGGAATTGGACGCAACCTGCATGAGGAACCACAGATTCCAAATTTTGGTCCACCCAACAGGGGACCTCGTTTAAGGGAAGGTATGGTTATGGCAATTGAACCGATGGTCGCCTCGGGCGACTGGAAGGTTAAAATATTAAATAATGGATGGACAGTTGCAACCGAGGACCACAGTCTGTCTGCTCATTTTGAACACACTCTCGTCATTACAACAAGGGGACCACAAATTCTCACAAAACTCAATACAAGGAGAAAGAATGCCTAAGGAAGAACCAATGAGGGTAACGGGTAAAGTAATAGAAGCTCTTCCTAGTGCAGTTTTTCGCGTGGAGTTAGAAGGCGGGCATCGAATATTAGCACATGTCTCTGGTAAGATGAGAATGCATTTCATAAGAATTTTACCAGGTGATAATGTGACCGTTGAAATTTCTCCATATGATTTAACGAAGGGAAGAATAATTTACAGGTCAAAGTGAAATACTATGAAAGTTAGAGCATCAGTTAAACCTATTTGCAATAAGTGTAAAATTGTCCGACGAAAAGGTGTAATAAGAATTATTTGTACTAACCCTAAACACAAACAACGTCAGGGGTAAAAAATGACAGGGAGTGATTATGGCTAGAATTGCAGGCATAGAATTACCAGCAGGGAAAAGAGTTGAAGCGGCTCTTACTTACATTTATGGAATTGGTTGGACGACATCTCGGAAAATTTTGGCTAGTACAGGTGTCAATCCCGATACTCGGGTTAAGGAACTTACAGAGAATGAAATAGTAAGTTTAAGAAATGTAATTGAAAGGGAATATAAAATTGAGGGGGATCTGCGCCGTGAGATTTCAATGAACATAAAAAGATTAATCGATGTTAAATCTTATAGAGGGATGCGTCATCTTCGTAATTTGCCAGTGAGGGGACAGAGGACCAGGACAAATGCCAGGACAAGAAAGGGGCCCAGAAAAACAATTGGCGCAATAAAAAGAAAGGCACGCGAGATGTTAGAAGAAGAGGAGAAATAAATGCCGAATCCCAGGAAAATAATTAAAGGAGAAATTAGAGGAATCGCTCATATTCAATCCACTTTCAATAACACAATCGTTACCATTGCCGATGTAAAGGGAAATGTCATATCGTGGGCCAGTGCCGGTACCATTGGATTTAAGGGCACGCGCAAGGGGACACCTTTTGCTGCCCAGAGAGTGGCGGATTCTTCTGCAAGGAAAGCAATAGAGAAAGGAGTAAGAGAGGTGAGTGTTCAGATAAAAGGTCCGGGTGCAGGCAGGGAAACTGCTGTCAGGGCATTACAGATAGCAGGACTTGAGATAACTTCCATTAAAGATGTAACACCAATTCCCCATAACGGTTGTAGACCTCCCAAGAGGAGAAGGGTATGAATACATGTAGCGGTCCGATGTCAAATCGGACTTTGAGGAGGAAAAGTGGGTAGGTATATTGGTCCGAAATGTAAAATGTGTCGTCAGGAAAAAGTTAAACTATTTCTAAAAGGCAAAAGATGCTTAACAAAATGCATGTTAGACCGCAGATCTTATCGTCCTGGTGAACATGGTCAGAAACCACGAAAGCCGACTGATTACGCAATTCGCTTGAGGGAGAAGCAGAAATTACGCCGGATTTATGGCATAATGGAAGGTCAATTTAAAAATTATTTTTTTCGGGTACGGAAAGAGAATGGAATCACTGGAGAAAATTTAATCAGACTATTGGAGAGGAGACTTGATAATGTAGTGTTCAGGTTTGGTTTTGTTTCCACTCGGGCTGAAGCACGCCAGCTTATTACGCATGGACACATTCTCATAAATGATAAAAAGGTCAATATTCCGTCATACCAGATTAAGATAGGAGATGTAGTAAGGATAAATGATGGTTCTGGTTTGCTTGAAAGAATTAAGGAATCGATGTCTCTCGCCGCGGAGAGAGGAGTACCTTCCTGGCTTGAAATAGATGAAACAAATCTTGCAGGAATTGTAAAGTCATTTCCCACCATGGAGGAATCTGGTCTGCCCATTCAGGAAGCATTAATAGTGGAGTTTTATTCTAAATAAAAGGAGGTTCTGGTGAAGGAATTAGAAAGACCTAAGAAAATTATATGGGGAAAAAAGACTTCCACTTACGGTAAATTAGTAGTCGAGCCGTTAGAAAGAGGATACGGAATTACTATTGGTAATGCTTTACGACGAATTCTCCTTTCTTCATTGCCAGGCGTTGCTGTTACATCTGTGAAAATTGATGGAGTGCTTCACGAGTTTTCAACTATTCCCGGAGTGCTGGAAGATGTATTGAATATCATACTAAATCTAAAGAGTTTGTTGGTTAAATTAGATGGGCAAGGTCCGGAGACAATTTACATAAAGGCAAAAGGCGTAAAGGAAATAAAAGCAAGTGATATTATAACCAGCAAAAAAGTGAAAATAATAAATTCTGATTTACATATTGCTACTTTAACAGAACCCGACGCTTCCCTTAATATGGAAATGAGAGTGGAAGAGGGAAGAGGCTATGTTCCAAGTGAAATGAATAAGAAAGAAAATCAGCCCGTTGGTGTTATTCCTATTGATTCTATATTTTCTCCAGCACGAAGGGTAAGTTATGCCGTAGAGGAAACTCGTGTTGGACAAATTACTAACTATGATCGCTTAATAATGGAAATCTGGACAGATGGTCGTATCACTCCTCATGAAGCTTTGACCTATTGTGCAAAAATTTTAAGAAATTACGCTGGTTTCCTTATTGATTTAAAAGAAGGTGAAGACAGAGGTGATTTATTGGATGAAAAGGAGGATCTCCGGAAAAAGATTTTGAACCAGAGCATAGAAGAGATGGAGTTATCGGTCCGGGCATCCAGCTGTGTAAAGGAGTTTAACATAAAGACAATAGGCGAAATTACACAGAAAACAGAAAATGAACTTTTGAAGATGAAGAATTTCGGGAAGAAATCATTAAATGAAATAAAAGAAAAACTGAGTAAATTGGGTTTAACTTTAGCAGAAGAAAAATCTAAAAAGAGGGAATGAAAGTAAATGTAGCGGTCTGCGACATCGTAGTGGCCAAAAGTAGGCACTCTGGAAGTGCAGAGTTTACTCTGCATTGTAGCGGTCCGATGTTTCAATTGGACTTTAGGAAATAATATGCGTCATCGCGCTGGTTATAGAAAACTTGGCAGGACCTCTTCGCATAGAAAAGCGATGTTCCGCAATTTAGTAATTTCTTTATTTTCGAAAGGGAAGGTTACAACTACACTTCCAATTGCTAAAGATGGAAGGAAGGTGGTAGATAGGATAATTACCCTGGGAAAACATAAAAATTATGCCAGGCTTTCTCAGGTTGTAAGGGACAGGGTAACTTTTATTAAAGTCCAACAATACGTTGAAAGATATGCAGGACGTGCTGGAGGATATACCCGAATTATAAAGATTGGAAATAGAAAAGGAGATGGAGCAGTTCAGGCAATATTAGAATTTGTGGAGTGAGGTTGAAATGTCCAAATTAGCATTTCCTTCCTGGCCAGTATTTGGGGAAGAAGAAAGGAAAAATTTACTGGAAGTTTTTGAAAGCGGGAAGTGGTGGTATGGAGAAAAAGTAAAAGAATTTGAAAAAAAATATGCAGAGTTCCAGGATACAAAATTTGGTGTTACCTGCACAAATGGAACTGCTGCACTGGAAATTTCTTTATTGGCTTGCGGAATTGGTGCCGGAGATGAAGTAATTATTCCTCCATATACGTTCATGGCAACAGCAAGTGCTGTTTTGAAAGTAAATGCAATTCCTGTTTTTGCAGATATTGACCTGGATACTTCAAATATTGACTCCTCTGATGTAGAGAAGAAAATTACTAAGAACACAAAAGCAATCATTCCTGTCCATTTTGCTGGACTTCCCTGTGATATGGATGCTTTGAATAAAATTGCAAAGAAATATAAATTAAGAATTATCGAAGATGCCTGTCATTCCTGGGGAAGCAAATGGAAAGGGAAGGGAACCGGCGCATTAGGAGATTGTGGTTGTTTCAGTTTTCAGATGAGTAAAAATATTACAAGTGGAGAGGGAGGAATTATTCTTAGCGATAAAAAAGAGTTGGTAGAAACAGCGAGAAGTTACTCCAATTGTGGAAGAGCAAAAGGAAAAGGTTTTTATGAACATTTTCTTTTAGGAAGTAATTATCGAATGACTGAACTTCAAGCAGCAATTTTATTGGCACAGTTAACGCGATTAGAAGAACAGACTTTGAAAAGGGAAGAAAATGCGAAATATCTGGATGAAAATTTAAAAAATATTCCAGGTATTTCTTTAATGAAAAGGGACCCGAGGGTTACAAGGCGTTCGTACCATCTGTATATTTTTAGATTTCTAAAGGAAAAATGGAATGGAATCACCAGAGAAAAATTTTTGGCTGCCCTTAAAGCTGAAGGTATTCCTGCTTGGGCTGGTTATCCTGTTCCCCTGTACAAAAATCCACTTTTTCAAAAAAAAGGAAAAGGACCAAAGTTCTGCCCCATTTCCTGTCCTTATTATGGAAAGAAAATAGATTATTCAAAAGTATTTTGTCCCAATGCAGAAAAAATTTGTAAAGAAGCAGTATGGATAAACCACCCTGTTCTTTTGGCAAAAAAAGAAGATATGAAAAACATTATTGATGGGATTACAAAAGTCTGGGAAAACAAAAAAGAATTAAAATAGAAAAATTCAATGCGAGGACTTGACAAAATGCAAAATTTGTGATATAATATAAAATAGGAAAAAAGTTCTTTGAAATTGTTTGAGTCGAGCCAAACTTTTGGAAATTTAAAAATTTATTAGAGAGTTTGATCCTGGCTCAGGATTAATGCTAGCGGCGTGCCTAACACATGCAAGTCGAACGGTTCCGATTGCCATTTGAGAACAGTTGTTTTTTTACAGCTGTTTTAATTTAGTAATCGGGATAGTGGCGAACGGGTGAGTAATGCGTGGATAACCTGCCTTCAAGAGGAAGATAGCTTCGTGAAAACGGGGGTAATATTCCATAAGACCCTCCCCTGCTGTCTTGCGACAGCAAGACGGGGGGGTAAAAGTCTCCCGATTTAACATCGTGGGACACTTGAAGAGGGGTTCACGTTCTATTAGCTAGTTGGTACGGTAATGGCGTACCAAGGCGAAGATGGATAGCCGGCTTGAGAGAGTGTACGGCCACACTGGGATTGAGATACGGCCCAGACTCCTACGGGAGGCAGCAGTGAGGAATTTTCCGCAATGCCCGAAAGGGTGACGGAGCGACGCCGCGTGGGTGATGAAGGCCTTCGGGTTGTAAAACCCTGTTGTAAAGGACGATAATGACGGTACTTTATGAGGAAGCATCGGCTAACTCTGTGCCAGCAGCCGCGGTAAGACAGAGGATGCAAGCATTATCCAGAATTACTGGGTGTAAAATGTGTGCAGGTGGTTTTATAAGTCAAATGTGAAATCTAGATGCTTAACATCTAAATTGCATTTGATACTGTTTAACTTGAGTTCTGGTGAGGAAAGTGGAATTCCCGGTGGAGCGGTGAAATGCGTTGATATCGGGAGGAACACCGATGGCGAAGGCAACTTTCCAGCTTGAAACTGACACTGAAACACGAAAGCTAGGGGAGCAAACAGGATTAGATACCCTGGTAGTCCTAGCCGTAAACGATGGATACTGGGTGTAGGCTCTTTATGGGTCTGTGCCGAAGCTAACGCGTTAAGTATCCTACCTGGGGAGTACAGTCGCAAGACCGAAACTCAAAGGAATTGACGGGGGCTCGCACAAGCGGTGGAACACGTGGTTTAATTCGACACAAAGCGCAAAACCTTACCGGGGTTTGACATGCTGATAGTACAATCCTGAAAGGGAAAGGAGTCGCCTTTGGCGACAATCAGCACAGGTGCTGCATGGCTGTCGTCAGCTCGTGTCGTGAGATATTGGGTTAAGTCCCGTAACGAGCGCAACCCCTATCCTCAGTTGGTCGCCTTTGGCGACATCTCTGAGGAAACTGCCTCAGATAATGTGGAGGAAGGTGGGGATGACGTCAAGTCCGCATGGCCCTTATATCCCGGGCTACACACGTGTTACAATGGAGCCGACAGAGAGTTGCAAGACCGCAAGGTGGAGCCAATCTCTAAACGGCTTCTCAGTTCAGATTGGAGGCTGAAATTTGTCTCCATGAAGTAGGAATCGCTAGTAATCACGGATCAGCAGGCCGTGGTGAATACGTTCCCGAGCCTTGTACACACCGCCCGTCACACCATGAGAGCTGGTGGTACGTGAATCCCACGATTAAAATCGGGGGGCAGTGTAAAACCAGTGATTGGGGTGAAGTCGTAACAAGGTAGCCGTATCGGAAGGTGCGGCTGGATCACCTCCTTTCTTTTTTATTAGGCCAGGGGCCTATAGCTCAGTTGGTTAGAGCGTACCCCTGATAAGGGTAAGGTCTCTGGTTCGAACCCAGATAGGCCCACCAGGTTAAGGGGATGTAGCTCAGAGGTAGAGCGGCTGCTTTGCAAGCAGTAGGTCACCCGTTCAAATCGGGTCATCTCCACCATGAAACCAAAAGGTAGTTTAAGAAAAGGTGCAAAAATGGAATTTGTGCTCAAGCATTTGCATCCTGTCAAAATAAAGGAGATAAAGCCTATTGGAAATGGGGATCGTGTTTGCCTGGATATGATGTCCAACTTCAAAAGTGGGCATGGTCTGCTCGTAGGTTCTTATAATCGTTCTTTGTTTTTAATTCATTGTGAAACTATGCCCAATCAATTTGTTAGTAAACGTCCTGCCAGGGTTAATGCAGGTCCGGTTTCTATGTATGTACTTTGTAGCAACTTTACTACGAAATACCTTAATGAACTTAAACCAGGAGATGCACTGTTTACAGTAGATTCAAAAGGGAAAACTTCAGTAAATACTGTTGCGCGAAGCAAAATTGAACCCAGACCGATGCTTTTGATTAGAGGAACACACAGGATTCGAGGTAGCGTTATTTTTAAACTTTTATACAGCGAGGGCCAAGACTACTTTAATGGATATAGGTCGATTTTTCATCTCAAAGAAAGAAAAACCGGGAAACCAATTAGCGTTTTAGATGTTGAGAAATATAGAAATAAACAAACAAATATTTGTGCTGACCTTGATGTGGAAACAATCGTCCAGGATGCTGAGACTGTTCCCCTAGTATGCAGGGATGGAAGACCTAAGTCTATGAAACAACTTAAACCCGGGGATAGAATAATGGCATATATCCAAAATCCTGAGTTACAATCCAGACACTTCGGAATGGCATATGAAGGATTTTGTTTAGAGCGTTAGTAATCAAAAGTTCTTTGAAAATTGCAAATGTGGTCAAGTTATTAAGGGCGCATAGTGGATGCCTTGGCATAAGATGGCGATGAAAGGCGCGGTAAGCTGCGATAAGCTACGCTGAGATGCAAACAATTTTTGACGCGTAGATTCCTGAATGGAGAAATCCACTCCGATGTTAAATCGGAGTATCCCCCCTGCTTTCTTGCGAAAGCAAGAAGGGGGAGAACAGCAAGAAGGGGGGAGGCTATACCAGGGGAATTGAAACATCTTAGTACCCTGAGGAAAAGAAACCAATAGGTATTCCCCGAGTAGTGGCGAGCGAAAGGGGAGAAGTCAAAATTTTGCTATACGTATAGGCCATATCCGTTGTATAGCGAGAAGTTGTGGGGTCTGGAAGGGCTGGAGTATGGTCCAGCCGAGAAGTTAAAAAATTTCTTCTTAGTTGAATAATACTGGAAAGGTTAACCAGAGAAGGTGAAAGTCCTGTAAGCGAAAAGAAGAAACCTTCTTTTTTCAGATTCCCAAGTACTGCGGGACACGTGAAATCCTGCAGGAATCTGGCCCGACCATGGGCCAAGACTAAATACACACTTATGACCGATAGTGAACTAGTACCGTGAGGGAAAGGTGAAAAGTACCCCGAGAGGGGAGTGAAAAGTACCTGAAACTATGTGCTTACAAGCAGTGGAAGGACTATGTTTCTAATTCCGATAACACTCGTGGTTATCGGGAAAAGAAACAGTCTGACCGCGTGCCTTTTGCAGAATGAGCCAGTGAGTTACATCGGTGTAGCAAGGTTAAGTCGCCCAAGGCGACGAAGCCGTAGCGAAAGCGAGTCTGAACAGGGCGTCATAGTTACATCGAGTAGACCCGAAACTGAGTGATCTATCCATGGTCAAGATGAAGGTCGCCGAAAGGCGACTGGAGGTCTGAACCCATTAGCCTTGAGAAGCTACGGGATGAACTGTGGATAGGGGTGAAAGGCCAATCTAACTCAGAGATAGCTGGTTCTCCCCGAAATAGAAGGCGACTGGAGGTCTGAACCCATTAGCCTTGAGAAGCTACGGGATGAACTGTGGATAGGGGTGAAAGGCCAATCTAACTCAGAGATAGCTGGTTCTCCCCGAAATAG